>JBNKOT010000204.1:0-1562 GCA_050294855.1 Draconibacterium sp.
GAGCTCATAAGGTCGTTGTAATCAATAGTGTCGGATGATTCGCACATTGAGCTTATCTGCTTGTACTTTTCGATGCTTTGAATTAAATCGTATTTATTGATGGGTTTTAGCAGGTAATCAATGCTGTTTACTTTAAATGCCTGAATGGCGTACTGATCGTAAGCGGTTGTAAAAATGATGGGGGTTTTCACTTCTAATTCATCAAAAATCCGGAAGCAGTTGCCATCCGACAAGTGAATGTCCAGAAAAATAAGATCGACCTTGTTTGCTTTTAACCACTGGGTTGTTTGGCTGACCGATTCAAGTTTGGCACTTACCTCAATGGACTCATCAATTTGTGTTAAAAGCCGTTCCAGTTTGTCTGCTGCTATGTTTTCGTCTTCTACAATTAATGCTTTCATCATTGTTCTTCAGTTGTCTTTTCTAATATGGGAACTGTTGCAATAAATTCGGTGTCCGTTGATTTAAACTCTGGCTTAAGATTCGCGAAATGAAAATAACGGTCGCTTAAATTCTTCAATCCAACTCCTGTAGAATTTAGAGCCTCGTCTCTCTTTTGGAGGTTGTTAATTACATACAGGTTGTTTTTATTGTTGAATACTTTGATCGATAACGGGTTTTCTTTACCAACGATGTTGTGTTTTATGGCATTTTCGACCAATTGCTGTAAGCACAATGGGGGGATGTAAAGGTCTAATTTGTCGTCGTCGATGTTGATATCAATTTGAATTCCTTCGCTAAACCGAATTTTTTGAAGAAAGAGGTACGACTCCAGAAAGTCAAGTTCGTCCTTTAAGGGTACGACAATTTTACCCTGAATATTGAGAATGTATCGGTATACCGAGGCAAATTTTTCGATAAACATTTCGGCCTTTTCGGGGCTTGAATACACCAACGAGGATAAAACATTGAGACTGTTGAACAAAAAATGAGGATTGACTTGATTTTTTAGTACTTCAAGTTGCGACTGCATGGCTTCCTTTTGCAGTTTTTCAGATAGCACCAGGCTTTTTCGCCATTCTTTAAAAAAGAAAACCCCTTCAACGATGGTGACAACAAGAATGGTCAAAATGACACTTATCGATAATTCTTTCCATAAATAGGTGGTGTAATCCCGAAAGTATTCGCTTCCGAATGATTGGAGGTGTTGTTTGTAAGTTAAGTGCGAAAAGATCAGCATTAGCGTTGATGTGGTTGTCAAAACCAGTGGTAGCTCTACGATGATCCGTTTTGCCGGTGATTTTTTCCAGGGTAGTTTTTTTTCGAGCCAGATTATTTCATTGAAAATAAAAAACGACATGAGTAAGGTGAGGCCAATGGAGATACCTATCCAAATCAGGAAGTTATTCCAGAAAGGATAACAGGGATCGACGATTCCGCCAATCCGACGCAGAAAACTAAAATAGAGTGCCGGTACACAGCCAACCACTACCATCCATTTAAAAAATTTCCAACTGTATCTCATTGTCGTGCTTTATGTTGATGTAAAGAAAATAAAAAACCTTATCAGTCATTCCATTAGGAGGCTGAAAAACCCAGTTGTTCAATTTTTTTGAGCCATT
>JBNKOT010000205.1:0-14917 GCA_050294855.1 Draconibacterium sp.
CTGAAGGTCGCGAAAGAATTGGTCAGCTCGAACGCATGAAAATTGTTACGCCGCAAGGAGAGTATCCGTTAACCGAAATTGCCGATTACAAAATGGAACGGGGCCCGGTAAACATCAACCGTTATAACGGTCGTCGCGAAATTCGTGTGAATGCCGATCTGGTGGACCCCGATGCTTCTGTTACCGAAATTCTGGATCAAATAAAAGTTGAAATCCTCCCCGAATTAAATATGTTGTATCCGGGAATTGGTGTGGTTTACCAGGGACAACAAAAAGAAAGTGAACGAAATATGAACGACTTGATGATTCTTTTCCCATTAGCATTTTTGGGCATAATTTTTATTCTCATGATCAACTTTAAATCGTTCGAACAACCTTTTATTATTTTAATATTAGTTCCGATCTCGGTTCTTGGAGCCATTTGGGGGCACGGTATTCACGGAAAACCACTCTCCATTCTGAGTTTCTTTGGAATCATTGCACTTACCGGTGTAATTGTGAACGATGCCGTTGTTTTTCTCGATAAATTTAATTCACTTATTGTCGAAGGGAAAAAAGTAAAAGATGCAGTTTTAATGGCCGGAAAATCGAGATTACGCGCCATCATATTAACCACATTAACCACTTCGCTGGGCTTGTATCCGATTATTCTTGAGAAAAGTTTCCAGGCACAATTTTTAATCCCGATGGCCATTTCGTTGGTTTACGGAGTTGCTTTTGGTACCATGTTTATTCTACTGTTTTTCCCCGCACTTATTTTGGTGTTAAACGATGTGAGAAGAACAGTAAGAGGATTGTGGCATGGCAGGAAATTTGAACCCGAAGAAGTTGAAATTGCATGGATTCACGCACAACGGAAATTCGATGACGAGATTCATCCATTAAATGAAAACGAAGAAAAATGAAAATTCTAAATATATTCATACTACTATTTATTGGTTTTGTTTCGCAGGCACAACAAAACCTAAGTTTAACCGATGCGATTTCCAAAGCATTGGAAAACAATTATGATATTATAATTGCCAAAGGAAACCAGCAAATTGCCGAAACCTCCAACAATTGGGGAACAGCCGGCAGATATCCTTACATCAATCTTTCGCTGGGCGACGATAATTCGTTCAACATGACCGAGAACGACAATTATGTATCGAATCGTTTTTCGGGTGGAGCAGCAGTTAGCTGGACATTGTTTGATGGTTTTTCGGTAAGAATTAGTAAAACCCGTTTAGAGGAGCTGGAACAAATGTCGAGAAACAACACCGCAATTATGGTTGAAGGAACCATTCAGTCGGTCATTCTTGCATATTACGATGTTTTACTTCAGGAGAAAAGTTTGGAAACTTACCGCGAAGTGCTGGCACTTTCCGAAGATCGGTTCCGACTGGCAGAAGATAAAAAAGCTTATGGAGCCGCTGTTACTTACGATGTTTTACAGGCACAAAATGCTTATTTATCCGATCGCGCCGGATATCTTTTACAAGAAGTTGCGTTCAAAAATTCGAAACGAAATCTGGCCTATTTAATGGCAGAAAAGGAAGCCGTAGATTATCAGTTAACGGAGAATTTTGAAGCAATTCCGGTTGATTACACCATTGCCAATTTAGAGGCACAAATGATCGAAAACAATAAAAGTTTGCAAAATCAGTATGTTAATCAGCGTTTATTGGAAAATGGAATTCTTGCTGCAAAAAGTAATTTTTCGCCGGCAATCGATTTTAGAGGCGGAGTTTCCGGAACCAGCGCAAGAAACAGAATTGCAGAAAACGACGCAACCTGGAACAACTCAGCAAATTTATACGGTAATTTTACTTTGAGCTGGAATTTATTTAGCGGAGGAAACCGTAAACGTGCGGTTCAAATTGCTGAAATCGACAAATCGCTTGGCGACATTCAAATTGAAGACATGCATCACGATTTAAACAATCGTTTGGCCAATTTATACGAATTTTATCTGGTGCAAAAAGAATTACTTACAGTGGCCAAAGAAAATCTTCAGGCAGCAGAACTGAACCTTCAGATTTCGAAAGAAAAGTTTGAGTCGGGAGCAATTAATTCTTTTAATTACAGAGATGTGCAAAACATTTATTTAAATGCTGCACAAGGTGAATTAAGAGCCATTTATGCATTTATCGATGCACATACTTCGTTGCTTCGTTTGGCCGGTGTAATCGTTCAGCAGTACGAATGATTTTTATTGAAATTATAGATTAAAAATCCAACTTTCTTTATCAAATAGAAAGTTGGATTTTTTTTTACATCAATATTAATTTCTTTGATATCCGTTTTTCGGGAGTTGTACAAACTAACAAATACGTTCCTTTTGGCACCGAATTACCCGAAAGGTCGGTGGCATCCCATTCGATTCTGATTTCGGTTTCGCCGTTGAATTCCTCCACATTAAAAACCTTGATTCGTTTTCCAAATAAATCGTAGATTTCCAGTTTTGTAGTTGTGGCAGTTGCACCTTCCGATAAGGAAATTTCGATGTTTACACGATCGGTAAAAGGATTTGGATAAACGTTAACAGCCGTCTTTTGATTTTCGATTTCTTCTGTCGCAATTACAATTCCACCGTCGTCCCATCCGTTGTTTGGATCATTCCGATCTACTTCATCCAATTCGCCTAGCATTCCGGGTTCCAGACATAAAAATGCCGTATATCTTGTCAGAACTCTTTTTTCAATCGACTGATCGATAATGTCGTTAATCGACGAATACGATTCGGTTGAATTTTCGACTTTTTGAATTTCTTTTCCATACCAAAAAGTTGCAGCTGTGGAATCGGAATGATAAATCTGATCGCCGGAAATGCTCAAACTTTTGGAGAAAATTTCGTCCGAAAGCAAACCCGAAACTTCAACTTCGAAGGGAAAATTTCCCGAATACCGTCCCGTTTCGAGATAAACCGATTGTAATATATTTTCCGGTTGATTCGACAAAACATACCTGCCGTAACAAAATCCATTTTCCAAAGTGGTGTGAATATCGATTAATCCGGCCTGGTTTGTTGCCATCATATATACATTTTGGAAAGTCTCCGAAAAAGTATTTCCATCGAACGAATGAACATAATCGCCACCGGTTAATTTGGCCAGATTTCTGTAAAAATATTCGTTACCGCGGTAGTTGTAATTCGCAATCCAACGATACGGATAATTTTTGGTTTGAAAATCACCGATATAAACTGGTATCACCGGGTCCATCAAATCGATTAAATCGGAAATAAGTTGATTGGCTGCATCAATATCGTCGAGTTTATCGGTATTTGCCAAAAGCACAATTTTGCTTCCTGCATCGTTTTGTGCCGATTCAATTCCGGATGCCAGCAACGACGGCAGGTTCCCGTAACTTACAAATGGATTATTTCCAAGACCGCTGATTGCATTTACAATTGAAAGAGAGTCTCCCGAAATCCAGTTTTCACTTGTTTGGTTAAGTTCGAAATCATAAAATAAAATATTAAACGAATCTTTCTCGCTGAGCAGTTCAAGCAGGTTCGATTCCATTTGTTGCAAAAGTTCTACCTGAGAAATATCGCTGTTGTCTTTCTGATAATCGACAAGAAAAAGCATTTTTTGAGGCTCTTGTTTATCAATTCCTTCCGCCGGCAACAAAGCCAACTGGTAAAATTTCTCGTCAGCATTTTCGAAAGTACTCAGGAAGTAACCATCTTTTAAAGGCGAACTGAGCTCAAAGACTTGGTTGATCGCCAATTCATCCGAATTCAGAATGGTTTGATGTGTGATGTCGTTTTCTGCATTCGAAACTGGTTCCAACGAAATATGCTTTTCTCCTGAAAGCGCAGGATTTTTCCATTCCGACGATAATTTTGCATTTACTTCAATGTTTTCAATCGGATATTTCGAGAGCAATAAATTCGAAGAAAAGAAGGAGGTATTTACACTTTTTTTATTCCAGTTTGCGGGCAATAAAAAAGAGAGTTTTACTTTTCTGCTTTCTTTTGCTGCCATCGGAAAAATACGCAACTCGTAGCTGGTTTGCCAATTTTTATACAAAATAGATGGATCGCGGCGGCGGTTCACAATACTTTCATATACCCGACTCGCCGACCATCTGTCGATAATTTTGGCCTGCAAAATCGAGTCTTCGAACCACAACCACGAATCGTAAACTACAGCACCTTCAGGAAGTGTAAAATTATAAACAACTTCAACGGTATCGGCTTCCGAAAACTGCGGTAATCCTTTTGCCGAAAAAGTAATTTCCCAGTCAACTTTTACAAAAAGTCCTTCAGGTTCGTAAGTAATTTTGGTTTCTTCGATGGTTCCTTGCCCGCCATTCCAATTTTGTGGATCGTTAATCCAAAGATTTTGTGAAAAACAGAAACTGGCGAAAACAACAAAAATGGAGGTTAAAAAGATAGTTTTCATAACGAATTGAATTATTGATTATTTGGCTTGTATCAAATGTACAAAACAATTCGATGGATTGAAAATCAAATAAATGTGTTATTCAACTACCATAAAATTATTGTGATATTGAATGGCAATTATTACCTCATGTTTTTCTCCATAATTGCAACATTCTTTTACATTTTTTGCCATCCATTCGAAAACCCGATCTCGTGTAAATCCTTGGTGATTATTTACGCCAGAAAAAATACGGATGTTTGGAACACCCATTTTTGCAGCCGCTTCAATCCATTTTTTTTATCATTTCAACAGCTGCATTTCGGCACGCCTGATCGGGATTTGCAAAATCATTTCGTATCCCGGGTCCACTAATGTCGAGTCATAAAAGAAAAGCTTTTCTTTTAAATTCCATCATAAAATTATATCCAAATTCCTTACTCACAGAAAGCGTATTCGATGCTATCGAGTTTAATCCACCGGCAATAAAAAGAACTGCCAGCATCGATTTCATAAAAGTACGTCGGAAATTTTTTGTGTTTGGTTAAGTTGGTGTAAAATTCTTTCTAATTTATACCTAAAAAACAAAAGGAAAAAATCGGTTGGATTTTTCCCTTCTGAAATTTCAGCATTTATTTTTCAATTTTTTGCAGAACCTTTAAGAGTTACATTAATAACTTTTATTTCCTGAGATCCGGAGAATCCAACTCCCAATTTTGTGGTTCCTTCTAATTCAAGCAAAATGGTTCCTAGCTCTAATACATTAGCAGTTATCAATGTTTCAACATCTTCCATATCAAACTTTGCAACAAACTGTCCACGATTATCAGACTTCCACCAGTCGATTTCTACATCGTTTAATGTTACTGTTGCCCCTTCAACGGCACTGTAAGCAATATCGGTATGAACTGTAACTACAGTGCCTGAACTGGCAATGTTCAAGACGTTTGGCGCCACATCAATTGTTATTTCAATTGGTGCAGGTGTGAAACCGGTAAATAACATTAAAATCAGAAAAGAAGAGAAAAAGGAACGAAAAAAATTTGAATTCAATTTTAAAGATTTCATTTTAATTGATTTTAAGTATATGTTCATAAAATGTACGGAAATTATAAATTTTTGTTTCTAAACTGGGGTGCCATTTGTACCAGCCCGGCTTTAAAAAATTCCGATTTTATGCATTCCAATAGCTTTAATACCAACTAATATTATAAGGTGTTTCCAATACTACTTCTTTCACACAAGCTCCGGGAGAAAGGCCTAACAACCATTGTATGGTACGAAATAAATCTTCGGGTTGAATCATTTGTTCGCCGCTTAAAGTTGTTCCGGCTTCCACCGCCATTTTTGTGTCGACCCAGCCCGGACACAGTGCGGTTACCGAAATTCCCAAAGGATTTAATTCGCGATACAAAGCTTCGTTTAATCCTACCAAAGCAAATTTCGATGCACTGTACGCACCGCTTCCTGCAAAACCCACTTTCCCGGAACGCGAAGCAATATTAAAAATATAACCTGATTTTTGCACTTTCATAATGGGAACAATTTCTTTGAGAATGGAAAATTGTGCGGTTAAATTTGTCTGCAACATGGTAGAAAAATCATTTTCAGAAATATCATCGCTCGATCCATCAAAATAAATTCCGGCATTATTTACCAACACATCAATCTGTTGAAATTCTTGCTGAATACTTTGAACTGTAGTTTTTACAGCTTCCGAATCGGTAATATCCAACTGAATTGATTTAGGTGAAATGCCACCCTCATTTACAATTTGTTGCGCCACCTGTTCGAGGTCGTTTTTATTTCGCCCAATAAGAATTGTTTGATAATTTAATTGTGCAAGGCCAAGAGAAATTGCCTTTCCGATTCCTTTTGACGCGCCAGTTATAAATGCTATTTTTTGAGTTGAGTTCATAAAAATTCTTTTGGTTTCTAAAGATACCAAAATTTGATGTCGGAAGGAAGTGTAAAAAATAATGAATGTAATTTCAGGAGTCCTCCGTCCCGATGAATCGGGACACCTCCTTTGGAAAAGGAGGATTTGCTTCGAAAATGATTCATGCGGAATTCAAGTTTGCTATTCTTTTACCTGTAGCAGAAAACCACTCCCGTGAATATTTTTGATTTCGATGTTGGGATCGTTTTTTAAATATTTGCGCAATTTGGTGATAAAAACATCCATACTTCGGGCGGTAAAATAACCGTCTTCTCCCCATATTTTTCGCAATGCTGTTTCGCGCTGAAGCAATTCGTTTTTATTCTGGCAAAGTAATTTTAGCAAATCCGATTCTTTTGGCGAAAGTTTTTGTTTGATTCCGTTTTGCGTTATATGCCTTAATTTCGAATCGAAAACATAATTGCCAATTTCAAAAATTACCTCATCGTTTATTGGTTGTGTGCTTTGTCGTTTTATAATTGCTTCTATTTTACACAACAAAACTTCGGTATCGAAAGGTTTGGTAATGTAATCGTCGGCACCCACATTGTACCCTTTTAGAATGTCTTCTTTTAAGGTTTTTGCGGTTAGAAAAACCATTGGGATTTCTTTGTCGATTTTACGGATTTCGCGGCCAATTGTAAAACCATCGACATTGGGCAGCATCACATCCAAAATACAAATTTTATAGCTTCCGCTTCTGAATTTATCAACAGCATATTTTCCATCGTCGACCCAGGTAATTTCATAGTCGTTTAATTCGAGGTAGGATTTTAGTACCGCACCAAAACTCAAATCGTCTTCTACCAAAAAAATATGTTGTTTCTCATTCATTTTTTATGACCTTACAAAAGGTAAAAATACGTCAAATTTACTTCCTTTCCCAGGTTCGCTCTGCACCGAAATGGTTCCGCGATTGGCTTCCAAAACGGCTCTTACATAACTCAGTCCCAAGCCAAAACCTTTTACATTGTGAATGTTTCCGCTGGTTTGCCGGTAGAAACGTTCGAAGATTTTTCCCTGCACAACTTTAGTCATTCCAATTCCCTTGTCGACAACCGAAATCAGTACACCACTTTTTTGATTAGTAGTTTCAACCAAAATTTCGGGAGCGGCATCCGAGTATTTTATGGCGTTATCGATTAAATTGTAAACCACATTTGTACAGTGCATCCGGTCGGTTGTTATCATCGAATTCAACGCATCGAGTTTTAGATCTATTTTGCCCCCTCGTTTTTCAATTTGTAAAATTATCCCTTGAATTGCATCGTTAATCAACTCGTGAACGTCGATGGTTTCCCAATTAAATTCAAAATCTTTTCGGTCTAAACGTGCTATTGTTAAAATATCTTCTACTTGCCGGTTCATCCGCGCATTTTCCTTTTTTATCATTCCCGCAAAATATTTGATCCGATCAGGTTCTCGCACCACTTTTTCGCTGATAATCGAATCGGTCGCCACCGAAATAGTTGCAATTGGCGTTTTAAATTCGTGCGTCATGTTATTGATAAAATCCGACTTCATTTCAGATATTTTCTTTTGCCTGAGGATGTAAAAAATACTCAGCGAAAAAGTAATTAAAATAAAAAGCGAAAAGAAAAAAGACGCGATGAGCAGCCAGTTTAACGAACGGTAAACAAAACTCCCACGATCGGGAAAATACACTGCCAGCTGAATATTTTTCTGAAAAATATCGTTCGGATAAAGACTGGCTTTAAAAATGGTATTCGCTACTTTTGCCGAATCTGAAACTTCTTTTGGGAATTCGACAATACTATCGCGAACAATTCCAAATTCGAAATCAATCGGAATATTTTTTTCGCTCAATTCTTTTGTGAGTACCTCCTGCAACAATTCTTCATCCACACTTTTTACATCCCACTCCGAAACTTCGGTTACAAATTTATTGGCCATTCGTTTCAGATCTCCGGCTTTTAGTTTTACCCGTTTTGAAAGATCGGGACGAACGAAATTTAAGGTATCGAAGCTCGATAGCAAGGAGTCGATTTTTACGGTTGTGAAGGCATAAAGCGAATCGGCATCGGAAATAATCGTGTCGTTTCTAACCACAATTATTCCGCTTTTGAGTTCATCGTTTCCAACAATAAACCGATGTTCTTCGTTGGTAGAATTTATTTTATAGCTGTATGAATCCACCGATTTTGTGTCACCATCGATTTTAATTTCGACAACTGTTTCGCCTTTCCCTGGTTTAAATTCACGAACAATTTGTACCGGTTTCGAAGGATGCGATTTTTGATGCACCACCAGAAGCGATTCAGGTTTCGCAGTCCACCTAATTTCTTCATCTGTATTCACATTTATATCGGTAGATATTTGTCGATTCCACGCAACAGAGTCGTTAAAAACCATTTGATTCACTACCCCAAAATTATGAATGTCTTCAAGTTTGCGTACGGTATTCGAAATTGCTTCGTTTACTCCGCGATTAAAAAGTTCGTTTTTTACTTTTATGGCATTATTCATCCAAACCAGTTGTACGGCAATAATTCCCAAAATAGAAATGCCCATTAATACAACCAATCCGGTAAATATTTTTTTGTTCATGATTCAAATATAGGTATTAATAAAAATCAGATTCATACTTTAACTTTTCCTTAACAGTATTTAACTGGTTCTTAACGGAGTGATATACAAAGAGTAAGTTATATTTGCTCTCAGAAATTTAATTACAATAAAACAAAAAAACATGAAACGTATTTTATCGATTACTGCAATTTTTTCGTTGGCTCTTTTTTTACTTGGTTCTTTTTCGCTGAGAGAAAATCCTCAAGATCCTCCACGAGGGAAAAAGAGTGAAAAACACATCAAATTAATTTCTGTTAGCGACGACGGTAAAAAGATGGAATTGGATACAGTTATAGAAGGCGAAAATGTTTTTGTCTGGAACGGCGACACCATTGGCGGAGAAAAAGAATTGAAGTGGATTTCGGAAGGCGATTTCGATTTCGACATGGACATGGATATTCATGTGCAGGAAATGGGCGACGGCAAAGTAATTATTATGAAATCGGGAAAAGGTGGTGCACCCATAATTGAGGAGTTTAAAATGGATGGCGACTCAAACAGAATTGTTCGGGTAAGGGTACAAAAAGATGGTATTGAAAACGAACACGATGTGATGATGTGGAACAGCAAAGAAGGAAACAAAATGTTTTTCCATTCTCCACGGATAGGAGGAATGGATCCACATAAGATGATCAGGATTGAAAAAGGGAACAAAGGAAATGTAATTGATTTAAGCGATCCGGGAATTATTTCGTACGACAAAAAAGAGCTCAAAGACGGAAAAGAAAAAATTACAATCATCAGAAATAAACCTGTCGAAAAAGACATTGAATTACACGAAGAAATAATTATGCAGGGTGCAGGCAACCAACAAATGCTTTTCCATGGAGATCATGCCAAACAATCGAAAACAGTAAAAGTAATGAAAGACGATAATGGCAATATCACCATTTTTGAGGATGGAAAAGAAAGAAAAATTAAAGCCAGTGAAGGTGAAAATGCTTTTATTTCTGAAGATGGAAATGTATTCCACATCAAAACTACAAAAGAGGGCGACAAAGAAAAAATGGAAGTAAAAGTGGAAGTAGAAGAAGAGAAAAAGGAGAAAAAATAGACAACAATTAAACAGCAGAAAGGCCGGTTCGAAAAATTTTGAACCGGCCTTTTTATGAGAGAGTGCTTAATTTCTATTTAAATTTGTTCCCAACCCTGACGGTAGGTATGACGAATCCATTCGTCGGCCATTTCCAGAGCCGGTAAAGTCTGATAATCTTTTTTGAATTTCGGATCGCCATCCAAAACTTCAAATTTATCTTCTGACAAAACACGAATAGTATCGGAAGGACTGATGTTTTTAAATCGCATGTTTGATCCGTCCCACATTAGTTTACACCCCAGACTTTGCAGTCGGACTGCCAAAACGCCCATCACCACCATTTCGTTTAATGGTGCCGAATAATTAAAATTCGACGATGCCTCGACTCTTGAAGCGGGAGATTCTTTACAGGCACGAATCCAGTCTTGTTCGTGTCCACCTTCCATTGCATCTGCTATCCGGCGAATCACTTTTTGAGGTTGTTCGAAATGAGCCATTTCTTTTGTGGGTAACAAAGTTGGATTTGCACCATATGTTCCACACATTATTTTTCCTTTCGAACCATAAAAAACACAGCCTCCATCGTCATCTCCCATTTGTTCACCATCTTTAAGTTCGTAGGGTCGAGGAGGCATTAAACCTCCATCGTACCAGTTAACCGTTACGGGCGGCATTCCAACTTTTGGCAGGTTATCGCGCCGGTCGAATTCATATCTAACCATTTCGGCATTTGGAGCCGAATCGTTATTAAAAGGAGTTGAACTTCCTTCCACCGATTTTGGATATTCCAGTTTTAAAGCTTTAAAAACCGGATCAAGAATGTGGCATCCCATATCGCCAAGTGCACCGGTACCAAAGTCCCACCAGCCACGCCAGTTCCAGGGATGATACGTTGGATGATATTCGCGCCATTGAGCAGGGCCAACAAATAATTCCCAATCCAAGGTTTTTGGAACGCGTTTTCCTTTTTCGGGTCTTGTTAATCCTTGTGGCCAAATCGGTCGGTTTGTCCAGGTATCAACATTCGTAATTTCTCCTATATTACCAGACCAAATCCATTCACAAATTTGTCGGATTCCTTCAGCAGAGTTTCCCTGGTTTCCCATTTGTGTGGCAACACCGTATCGATTTGCCGTTTCGCGCAAAATTCTCGATTCGTATACCGAATGAGTTAAGGGTTTCTGAACAAATACGTGCAAGCCTTCGCGCATGGCTAAAATGGCAGGTAATGCATGCGAATGATCGGGTGTTGCAATCATCACCGCGTCGATGTCTTTTTGTTGCTCAAACATGTCACGATAATCTTTGTATTGTGCGGCTTGATACCAGCGTTTAAACGAATTTTTACCTGCGTAATCCCAATCCACATCGCAGAGTGCAACAATGTTTTCGGTTTCCATGTTACGAAGATTGGTATAACCTTTTCCGCCCACACCAATTCCGGCAATGTTTAATTTATCGCTGGGTGGTTTGTACCCGAAACCAGCAATTACTTTCGATGGTAAAATTGTGATTCCAGCAATCGATGCTGCCGAAGTTCCTATAAATTTTCTACGTGATAACTTGCTCATATTGTTCTTTTCGAAAAGTAGCGGAAAAATAGAAAAAATATCAGCGTAATCCTATAAATTTCAGTTTTTGAAGACTTGTTAACATAGATTAGGAATTCTTTTATTTGCAGCAATTGATTTTCAAAATTGAAAGGCCAACTTCAAAAAACTACTACAAAAAAAGGGTGCTCCCTAATGAAAGGAAACACCCAATATTTTTGAAATTGAAAATTTCTTATGCTGGCATATCTGGCAAGCTCCATGGCTTACGGTATGTATGCTTGATCAGTTCAGCTGCAAATTCTTTTGCAGGAACCGGGTCGGTATATGTTTTCTGGAAAGTTGGGTGACCATCGTGAATTGCAAAACCATCTTTAATAATCGTTTTGATGTTCTCATCGTCAGTTAAGTTGGTAAATTCCATTTTTTCACCATCCCAATCCAACTCTTTATTCAGCGATTGCAGACGAACTCCAAGAACACCCATTACAACCATTTCGTTAAACGGACCTGCTTCGCTAAAGTCGGAAGCAGTTTTAACGCGGTTTTCAGGAGATTCTTTACATGCACGTACCCAATCCATTTCATGTGAAGTTTCTACTCTACGACGGAACTTAGGAGCTTCAGGTTTACGCCCCGATAACAACCAAGGATTTACACCATAACATCCACAAATTAAAGTATCTTTTGATCCGTGGAAAATTACACCACCACCCTGATCGTTTGGATTTTTTCCATCTGGCCAACCTTCAGGAAGCATTGGTTTAATACCACCGTCGTACCAATGTACATCAACTTGTTTTAGTTTAGCCTTTTTCTTCATTCCTTTCCAAGCACGCTTTGCTTCGCGCTCTGGGAAAGTCATTTTCACCGATTGTGCAACAGGAGCACAGTCTTGCAACAACATACTTGAGTTACCCTGAGTATGAATAGGATATCCTAATTCAAGACCAACAAAAACCGGGTGTAAAATATGACAAGCCATATCGCCCAAAGCACCGGTACCATAATCCCACCAGCCGCGCCAGTTCCAGGGATGATAAACCTGATTGTAAGGACGCAATTTTGCAGGACCGGTAAATAAATCCCAGTCTAAAGTTTCGGGTACCCAGTCGCCTCTTTCGGGAGTATTTAAACCTTGTGGCCAAATCGGACGGTCGGTAAAAGCTTCTACTTTTGTTACTTCGCCAATTTCGCCATTTGCCAACCACTCTGTTGTTAAATTCACTCCTTCGCCAGAAGAACCCTGATTACCCATTTGTGTTGCCAATTTATTTTTAGCAGCCAATTTGGTTAACAATCTCGATTCGTAAACAGTATGAGTTAATGGTTTCTGAACGTAAACATGTTTTCCCATGTCCATTGCTGTTGCAGCTACAATAGCGTGTGTATGATCGGCAGTAGCAACCAACACAGCATCCATACTTTTACCCAATTCTTCGTAGGCAATTCTCCAGTCTTTGTATTTTTTTGCTTTTGGAAAACGATCGAACACACCATTTCCTGCGGTGTACTTCCAGTCAACATCGACAAGACCAATGATGTTTTCCGACTCTAAGTTTTTAAGGTTAGCGAATCCCATTCCACCAACACCAACACCAAGAATGTTGAGTTTGTCGCTGGGAGCTTTGTGTCCTAAACCTGCAACTGCATGACTAGGAATAATAGAAATTCCGGCAGCAACAGCAGCAGTTGTTCCAAGGAAAGATCTCCTGGTAACTGATTTTTTGTTTAATTTTTCCGTCATAATAAATTTGAAGTTTTAATTGAATCGGTATCTATCTTTTGTTATTATTTTTCAAAAAACAGATAAATATAGTGATATTAAGACTAGTGTCAAAAAAACATTCTTGCTAAATGCCATTCGCGTTTAATTTAAATACCATTCAAGCGATGAACCAAATCACTGCCAAATTCAAAACAATTCTATTTCAACTATTTACTTCTTCCAAAATAGCTTTTTTCTATACCATATAAAAAAAAACAATTTGATTGGGGTGGAACGAAGACGTATATTTGTATTTCAATTTTGAATGAATCTTAATAAAATTATTAATACAAAAAAAGAATACATGAAATCAGTAGGAGATAAATTTCCAAAATTTAAAAAAGACGCAGTTTTAGCAGATAATCAAATCAGCTCAATCACATCGGAAGAACACAAAAAAGAAGGCAAGTGGGCAGTATACTTTTTCTACCCAAAAGATTTTACTTTTATCTGCCCGACAGAAATTGTAGAATTCAATAAAAATCACGATAAATTTAAGGCATTAAACACCGAACTTTATGGTGCATCGACCGATACCGCAGAAGTTCACTTGGCCTGGAAAACGCACGATCCAAAATTGTCGAAATTAACTTTCCCATTAATTGAAGATACTTCAAAATCGTTGAGCAAAAAATTGGGTATTTTACAACCCGGAGCCGTTGCTTACCGTGCAACATTTATTGTTGATCCGGAAGGAATAATTCAGTGGGTAAACTGTAATAACGACGGAACAGGAAGAAATGTAGCTGAAGTTTTAAGAGCTTTGGAAGCAACACAAAACCCTGGATTAACTGGTTGCGACTGGCAACCTGGAGATGCTTTATTATAAAATTGAGGATGCAAGAGACAAGAATCAAGATTCAAGATAAAACTTGTAACTTGCAACTAAAGTACGTTAATTAAGTAAAAGGCTAAATAATCAGATATAAAAATACATCATGCAAGTAAGAAATGTTAAATCGGTTTGGAACGGTACTTTGAAAGAAGGAAAAGGAAAAATGGACATTACTGGTTACAGTGGCCCGTTTACCTTTGCAACCCGTTTCGAAAACGCAAAAGGAACCAATCCTGAAGAATTAGTAGGAGCAGCTCAATCGGGTTGTTATTCGATGTTTTTATCGGCACTTATCAGTGGCGAAGGATTAAATCCTGAAAGTATTGAAACATCAGCAGCTGTAACATTGGGCGAAGTTGATGGTGGTCCGGCAATTACAAACATTACATTAAACACGCTTGTAAAATGTGAAGGACTTTCGCAGGAAAAATTTGCTGAACTTTCGGTTGCAGCAAAAGAAAAATGCCCAATCTCGAGATTGTATGCAGGTGGAACAGCCAGCATCGATTTAAAAGCGAAATTGGTTTAATAAACAATATTACTCATCTATTGAGTCCCCGTTAAACTGAAACGGTTTCGATACATAAGAAACCAAAACCACTTTGACATAAGTAGAACTTAATTAAAAAGGAGCTAAAATGCTCCTTTTTTTTATGTCTTTTTCTCTGTGATTCTCTTTGCTTTGTGTTATCTGTTGTTATGCAAGAAAAAAAACCGCATAGAACACTTAGATATTTTTTCGAGCTTTGCGCTACTTATTTTGCTTTGCCTGAAAATTTTGTTTTAAATAATATTTGAACAAATAATAAAATTATGAACCTCACGCAAAG
>JBNKOT010000206.1:0-12424 GCA_050294855.1 Draconibacterium sp.
ATCGTTTCATTTTGTTTTTCGAGTTCTGCTTGGATTTGAAAGACAGGGGATATTATTAAGTGCATCATAAAGTTAAAAATTTGATCTTGAAATGAGAAATTAGTTTTACGGCTGCATTTTATTGTTAAATATTAAATGTTAAGTGTTGAGGAAGTGGGGATTAGGGGAGGAGAATATTTGCTGTTATATAACATAAATAAATAGATACTGGGGATTAACTTTCGAATTGGGGGCGAATATTTTAGGATAGGTTTGTTTTATAATGTTTAAATCAAATTATTCTTTATAAAGTGTATGGCCGCTTTAATTCCGTCGGCGGCACTCGAAATAATTCCTCCGGCATAGCCGCTTCCTTCACCAATCATGTATAAATTTTCGAAGTTCTCGACCAGACCGTTTTTTTCGCGAATGACCTGCACCGGCGACGAAGTTTTACTTTCGAACCCTAAAAGATTTCCGGTTTCGAACCCTTTTATTTTTCGGATGAAATCAGAAAGGCCGGCCTGCATCGATTTTACAACCGGTTTTGGGATTAACTCCCAAAGCGGCGCAGTTGTTAATCCCAATGGATAACTGCTTTCCAGTTTTGTGTTTTTGTTTCGCTGTTTTAAAAAATCGGGAATTGAAATGGCCGGAGCAGAATATCCGTTTGAAAACTGAAAAAAATGCTCTTCAAGTGCCTGCAAATTTTCGAGGGCTTCAATTGGCGAAACTGTTTTCCCTGCCAGCTCGTCGGGATGTATAGCAGCTACGCAGGCTGCGTTGGCAAAATTGCCGTTTCGCTTGTAGTAGCTCATTCCGTTAACAATGTTGGTATTTTCGTAGGCGGCGGCCGGGACTACAATTCCACCGGGGCACATACAAAACGAAAAGACCTGATGTTTTCCATCGGCCGGCGAGGTAAGCCGGTATTCGGCAGCTTTTACTCCCGGCAAACTTTTTTGCCCCCACTGTGCCAGGTTGATGATTTCCTGACGGTGCTCCATCCGACTGCCAATTGCAAAATTTTTGGTGCGAAACGGAACTCCTTTACGAATGAGCATTTTATAGGTTTCGTAGGCCGAATGTCCGGGAGCAATAAAAAGTGCATCGGCTTGAAAAGTGCCTTGCGAAGTATGTACCTCAGCAACTTTCGAATTGCGAGTAATCATATCTTCGAAAAGCGTTTCGAATAATATTTCTCCGCCAATATTTTTAAATTCCATCCGAAGATTCCGAACGATTTTTTTCAGATTATCGGTTCCCAAATGCGGATGGGTCATGTAAAGAATTTCTTCCGGCCCGCCTGCTTTAACATAGTTTTCGAGAATAAATTGTTTCTCTTTTGAAATCCGTTTAGAGCGGGATGTTAATTTTCCATCAGAAAAAGTACCGGCGCCACCTTCACCAAAAGAATAATTATTTTGCGCATCGAAAATTCCGGTTCGTTCAAAAGTTGCAATTGACTTTCCTCGTTTTTCAACCTCCGAACCACGTTCGATTAGGGTAACCCTAAAACCAGCTTTTTGTAAAGTGAGCGCACAAAAAAATCCTGCGGGACCACTCCCGACAACCACTATTTTTTTGTTTCGTTTTTTGTACGGGATTTCGAGTTTTTCGGAAATTATAAATTCATCTGTATTTAGTTCGTCGGAATTTACGGACACTCTTACCAACCAGAAAATATTCGACTTTTTACGGGCATCCAGACTTTTATTTTCAAGCTGAAAAGTGAATTCCGAAATGTTTAGTTCTTTCGAAATTTTACTTCGAAGTATTTCTGTTGAATAATCGGTTGGTAGTTTTAATGTTATCGTTTTAAATCCCATCGCGTAGTTTTAATTCAAGTCAAAAGTACGGATTACAAAGCTCAAACAAAAGAAGCAAATAAATTCGACAGATTTTAATGTAACCTATTTTAATGTCGGGCGTCACAAGTACAATGGTTCGATTTTAAAATTGCAGTTTTGAATTGAACGAAAGATTCAATCCGGTTAGAAGTGCAATAAAAAATAAGCGTTAGAAACACCGACAAACAAGATAATGCAGAAAAGCATTTTTTCACATGTGAAATCAGGTCGTTTGTCGAAAAAATAAAGGAGGTAAACCGGAAAATCTCCAAATTTGATTTGAAAACAAAAACAAAATCTGCTCTGTCATAAGCAGATAGAAAACAAAAAACAAGCAGAAAGCATGATTAGCCTTAACAATGTTCACAAATCGTATGTTACGGGAAGTAACTCGTTACACGTATTAAAAGGAATCGATCTCGAAATTAGACAAGGCGATTTTATTTCGATTATGGGATCTTCCGGTTCAGGAAAATCCACCTTACTCAACATTCTTGGAATTTTAGACAATTACGATCAGGGATCGTATTATTTGAACGGAACGCTGGTAAAAGACATGTCAGAAAAAAAAGCGGCACAACTCCGAAACGAGTTGGTTGGTTTTGTTTTTCAGTCGTTTAACCTGATTTCGTTTAAAAATGCCATGGAGAATGTTGCACTTCCGCTTTATTACCAGGGAGTGAGTCGTAAAAAAAGAAATAAAATTGCCCTGGAATACCTCGATAAAATGGGCTTGCTCGAGTGGGCAGAACACATGCCCAACGAAATGTCGGGAGGTCAGAAACAGCGTGTTGCAATTGCACGATCTTTAATTTCGCAACCCAAAATTATTTTTGCCGACGAACCAACCGGAGCTCTCGACTCGAGTACATCGTACGAAGTGATGGAAATTTTGAAGGAAATAAATGCCGATGGAATTACCATGGTTTTGGTGACACACGAACACGATATTGCCGCAATGACCCGAAAAATTATTCGACTAAATGATGGTGTTATTGCCGAAGTAATTAAAAACGGCGACCTGCAAAACTGGAAACACCGCTATTCGAAAGAATTGGAAACAGCGTAGATTTTAGTCGACATTTCGCCGGAAATGTTCGAGACAAGGCATGCCTTGTGTATACAACCACAACAACCACTAAAATTACAAATCATGTTCGATATCGATAAATGGCAAGAAATTCTGGCCACCATAAAAAAGAATAAAATGAGGACTTTCCTCACAGGCTTTAGTGTTGCCTGGGGGATTTTTATGCTCATGATTTTACTTGGATCGGGAAATGGTTTGAGTAACGGAGTTTCAGAAAATTTTATGCGCAACGCCATTAATGCTATGTGGTTGTGGAGCGGCGAAACAAGCATTCCTTACCAGGGAATGAAAGAAGGACGGCAAATCAGGTTTACCAATGCCGATTACGAAGTTATTAAAGACCTGCCGGGAATAGAAAATACTTCAGGCAGGTATTTCATCAACGGTAATACTTTTTCGTATGGCAATGAATATGGAAGTTATACTGCGGTAACTTGTCATCCCGATTTGATGAATGTGGAATCCATCGAAATCATTAAAGGCCGTTTTGTGAATGAAATTGATATCAAACAAACACGAAAATCGGTGGTGTTGGGGAAAGACATTTACGACGCTCTCTTTAAAGAAAAGGAAGCCATTGGCGAATATGTTAAAATCAATAATATTCCTTTTAAAGTAGTTGGCGTTTGCAAAGAAAGTGGCGGAACGCGGCACCGCAACGCCTATGTTCCGGTTACAACCGGGCAAAAAGTTTTTAATGGCTCAAACCGATTGCACAATTTTGCTTTAACCATTGATGCCAAAACTTTAAAGGAAAGCCAGGACATTGAAGCTGCAGTTCGCGAAACCATGGCACGCAAACATAAATTTGATTCATCCGACCGATCAGCAATGGGGTCTTACAATAAACTGGAAGATGTAATCGAAACGATGAAGATTTTTCAGGCCATTAATATTTTTATCTGGATTATTGGGATTGGAACTTTAATCGCCGGCGTTGTGGGTGTAAGTAACATCATGTTGATTATTGTAAAAGAACGTACCAAAGAAATTGGAATCAGAAAAGCAATTGGTGCGAGTCCGGCTTCGGTCATCGGATTAATTCTGCTCGAATCGGTTTTAATAACCACCATTGCCGGATACATCGGACTGGTGCTTGGTGCCGGATTAATGGAAGGAATCAATTTTATTGTGGAGCAACAATATGCAGCTTCGGCAGCTACAAACGGAGGGAATGGAGAAACTTTGTTTCGTAATCCGACAGTTGATTTAAATGTGGCGATGATGGCGACTTTTTTACTCATAATTGCCGGAACTGTTGCCGGTTATATTCCTGCAAAACGTGCTGCCCGAATCAAACCGATCGAAGCTTTGCGCGACGAATAGTTAATGAATGAAAGAAGGACTGAAATATTGAATTGTAAAAACATTGAACTTGAGACTTTAAACTTTTAACTTATTTTGAAATGTTCGATTTAGACCTTTGGAAAGAAATATTAAGCGCCCTAAAGAAAAACCGCATGCGTAGTTTTATGACTGCTTTCGGCGTTTTTTGGGGTATTTTTATGCTTATTATTATGTCGGGCGCGGGCAAAGCACTGGAAAATGGAGTAATGGATGGAATCAAAGCTTTTGCCTCTAATTCAGCTTTTTTCTGGACAGAACCAACGAGCAAACCTTACGAAGGATTTCAGCGCGGCAGAACCTGGAATTATAAAAACACCGACATTGAATATATTAGAGCCAACATCAGCGATGTAGAATATTTGTCGCCACGTTTGTTTGGAGGCCGCACCAATGATGGAGATAACACGGTTCGAGGGAAAAAAACTGGTGCTTTTAATGTGTACGGCGATTATCCCGATTTCTTTAAAATCGATCCCTGGACACCAATAAAAGGAAGACTGATCAACGAAATCGATATTCTTCAAAATAGGAAAGTATGTATTATCGCCGAACGAGTTGTTGAAGTTTTGTTCGATGAAGACGAAGATCCGATTGGCGAGTACATCAAAATCAGTGGCGTTTATTTTCAGGTGGTTGGAGTTGTACATCCCGAAACCAGAGTGAATATTGGAAATGGCAGAAAAAATGAAACCATCATGATTCCTTTCACCACCATGCAAAAAACATACAATCACGGCGATATTGTTCATTTTTTCTCTGTGACTTCTGTTCCGGGTGTTCCGGTTAGCAAAATCGAAACCAGATTAAAAGAATTACTCAAAGAACGACATCATGTTGCACCCAACGATTTGCAGGCCGTTGGTTCGTTTAATATCGAGGTGGAATGGGTAAAATACATGGGATTATTTAACGGAATTCAGATTCTGACCTGGATTGTTGGAATTGGAACTTTGCTCGCCGGAGTAATCGGAGTCAGCAATATTATGCTGGTAATAATAAAAGAGCGTACTCAGGAAATTGGCATTCAACGTGCCATTGGAGCAACTCCTGCAAAAGTAATCACACACATTGTTGCCGAAAGTGTTTTTCTGACTGTAATGGCCGGATACATCGGATTGGCTCTAGGAGTTGGAATTCTTGAGTTGCTAAATATGGCTTTACAATCGGGTGCCGAAGACGAGATTTTCTTTCGGAATCCGGAGATCAGTTTTCAAATGGCGTCGGCTGCTTTAGGAGTGCTGGTTGTGGCCGGAGTTTTTGCCGGATTAATTCCTGCAAAACGTGCTGTGAGCATAAAACCGATCGATGCCATTCGCGACGAAGGAATCTAACAATTGGAAATTTATTAGTGATTATTTACAATTTGAAAAGAGAAAATAAAAACCATATACAAGAAAACAAAAAACAATAATGTGATGAAAAAAGTATTTAGAATTTTAGGAATTGTTGTGTTAATAGGAGCATTTGGTGGAACCATGTTTTTCCTTTACAACAAATCGAAAACGAAAACAGATTATTATGAAACTAAAAATCCGTTTGTAAGCGATGTAGTTATGAAAACCGTTGCAACAGGGTCGGTTGTACCGCGTTTCGAAATTGAAATTAAGCCGCAGGTTTCGGGGATTATCGACGAACTATTTTTGGAAGCCGGCGACCGGATTACAAAAGGTCAGGTGGTGGCACGAATCAAAATTATTCCCGATATGGTTACGTTAAACTCGGCAGAAACACGCTTGAACAGAGCAAAAATTAATCACGAAGATGCGAAGATCGATTACGACCGTCAGCAAAAACTGTTCGACAAAAATGTAATCTCATATGCCGAATTTAAAACTGCCAAACTTGGATACGATTCCTCGAAAGAAGAATTGGAAGCAGCAGAAAATAATTTGGAATTAATTAAAAATGGTGTAACAAAAAAGGCAGAGAGTGCTACTAATACTTTGGTTCGTTCAACCATCGACGGAATGGTACTCGATGTTCCGATTGAAGTTGGAAACTCGGTAATTCAGGCTAATACTTTTAATGCCGGAACAACAATTGCAACTGTTGCCGATATGAATGACATGATTTTTGAAGGTAATGTTGACGAAACCGAAGTTGGAAAAATAAAGGAAGGAATGTCTATTGAACTCGAAATTGGTGCCATCGAAAAAGAAAAGTTTGAAGCTTTTTTAGAATACATTTCACCAAAAGGAGTGGAAGAAAACGGAGCCATTCAGTTTGAAATAAAAGCAAACGTTCATTTAAAAAACGATCAGTTTATACGTGCCGGATACAGTGCAAATGCGAATATTGTTTTAGAACGAAAAGACAGTGTTTTGGTTATTCCGGAAGGTTTGTTGAAATTTGAAAACGATTCTTCGTTTGTAGAAATCGAAAAAGGAGAAGTTCAGCAATTCGAAAAACGTTTAGTAAAAACAGGTTTGTCGGATGGAATAAATATTGAAATTACAGAAGGTTTGAAATTGGAAGATAAAGTTAAAGGAGAGGTCATCGATCCGAAAAAAATAAATGCAGCAGCAGCTAATAACGGATAATTTTCGAAAGCTTACTAGCTAGTTCGAATGGTTTATGTAAATTAGCGAAATAAAAAACAGCAACAATGAAGAAATTAATAACCTTAATTTTAGGAGCATTAATTGTAAGTGGTTTTACCACGGTTCGTGCGCAGAATGTGTGGACATTGCAACAATGTGTAGAGTATGCCCTTGAAAATAATATTCAAATAAAACAGCAGGTGCTCGGAACGCAATACGGCGAAAATCAGGTAAAACAGGCAAAGTCTAATATGTTACCAAACCTGAATGCCAATCTCGGAAACGATTTTAGTTTTGGAAGATCATTAACGTATGAGAATACCTATAAAAATACAAACTCAACTTCTGTAAGCGGTGCTTTGTCTACAAATGTGACTTTGTTTAACGGGATGGTTTTATCCAATACCGTTAAATTACGCGAATTAGATTTGAATGCAACTTTGTACGATCTGCAAAAAGCAAAAGATGATATTATGCTCGCAGTTGCTGCCGGTTATCTCGAAATTCTTTTTGGCGAAGAATTGCAGGCAGTTACCGAAGCAAACATCGAGGTTACAAAACAACAACTCGATCGAACCCAACAATTGGTCGATGCCGGAAGTCTTGCAAAAGGAGCATTATTAGAAATTGAAGCACAGTTGGCTCGTGAAGAATTGCAATTGGTTAACGATCAAAACAGTGTTCAATTGTCGTACCTCACACTTTACCAGTTTTTGGAATTACCGCTCGGAGAAAGTTTTAAGATCGAAAAACCAAAATTAATGGAAGTCAATGCCAGCGCGTCGATGATTAATGCAGTAGACGTATTTAACAAGGCAATAAGTTTACGTCCCGAAATAAAAGCAGCACAACTTCGTGTTGAAAGTGCGATGAAAAACCTTGAAATTGCAAAAGGTTATCGTTATCCGAGTTTAAGTTTGGGAGCCAATTATTACAACCTGTATAATAATAGTTATACCGATATTCAGGGAACTGACATTGCATTTGGCGATCAGTTAAAAAACAATAGCCGCTCGGGAGTTGGAATAAATCTGAACATCCCTATTTTTAACCGCAACCAGGTAAGAATTGGAATCTCGAATGCAACGCTGCAAATATCGGATTACGAATATCGTTTGCAAACTGCACGTAATGTTTTACGTAAAGAAATAGAACAGGCTTACACCAATGCGCTTGCCGCTTTTAATCGTTTTGTTTCTACCGAAAAAGCAGTTAGTTCGATGAAAGAAGCTTTTCGTTATACCGAAGAAAAATTTAATGTTGGAATGGTCAACTCGGTTGATTATAATCTGAGTAAAAGTCAGTTAACTGCTGCACAGTCTGAGTTATTGCAGGCAAAATATCAGTACATTTTCAGAACAAAAATACTCGATTTCTACAACGGAATACCGATTGTATTATAAAGACAAATAGATAGCAGGGGTCTGAACATCCCCGGTTATCATGCTTGAACATTGTTTTTTGTGCCCGTACATATTTGTGTACGGGCTTTTTGTTTTATGCCTGCCAGAATCTATTTTTAAGTCAAATTATACAGGTATTTGGAGTAGGTAAAGTTTGTGCAAATCTCTGGGGCCTACTTTCTAAGAAGCTGTTATTATCCAAACTATCCTTTGGTTCAACCAGATTAGAATTCTTTTTATTTTTTTTGAAACATGACAATTCTGTTACAGTAAGTTGTACAATTCAAATATCTTTGTGTCTTTTTAAAACCTATATCAATTAAATTTCAATTTCAGAATGAAACAATTAACACTTTTGTTTGTGGTAGTAGTTTTGGTTTTTAACGGATTTGCACAATCGAAAAACGATACCATCATCGACACCTTCAATAAAAATTTTGTTTACAACATTAAAAAGGCACATTCACCCATTAAAATTGATGGAGTGATTAATGAAGAAGATTGGATGCTTGCACAAAAAGCAGATGACTTTTTTCGTGTACTTCCGATTGACACCGGTTATGCATACCAGCAGTCGGAGATTTTAATGACCTACGACGAAAAAGCACTTTATCTTGCACAGATTTTTTACGATACAATTCCAGGAAAACGAATAATGGAATCGTATCGACGCGATTTTAGTTTTGGAAGTAACGATAATTTACTTGTGTTTTTCGATACCTTTTTGGATCAAACCAATGGTTTTTCTTTTGGCGTTTCTGCATCTGGAGCAAAATGGGACGGTACCATGTCTGATGGAAGTAGAATCTCTTTGGATTGGGATTGTAAATGGGAATCGAAAACAAAACATTACGAAAACCGATGGGTTACCGAAATGAGAATTCCCTTTAAATCAATACGATATCCTTTGGAGAGTCAGATTTGGAATACAAATTTCAGTCGTTTAGATTTAAAATCGAATGAAAAATCGGCATGGGCACCAGTGCCGCGTCAGTTTCCAACGGCATCGTTGGCATACACCGGAGTAATGAAATTTGAAGAACCACTGCCGAAACCTAAAACCATGTTCTCGTTCATTCCGTATGTTTTTGGAGGTATTTCGAAAGATTACGAAGCCGGAACAGCCACCGATTATCGCAAAGATTTTGGGTTCGATGCAAAAATTGGAATTTCGTCGTCGATGAATCTGGATTTGACCTTCAACCCCGATTTTGCGCAGGTTGAGGTCGATCAGCAGGTGACAAACATCGATCGGTTCGAATTACTTTTTCCCGAAAAACGACAGTTCTTTTTAGAGAACAACGACCTTTTTTCCAGTTTTGGATATCATACCGTAACACCATTCTTTTCCCGACGAATTGGTTTAGATGCTCCTGTTTTGGCTGGTGCACGTTTAACCGGTAAAATTGGAAACGATCTGCGTGTAGGTTTGATGAATATGACCACGCAGGAAACCGATGAACATTTGGCACGGAATTTTACCGTTGCCTCAATTCAGAAAAAAGTTTTTGCTCGTTCTAATTTCGGATTCATATTTGTAAACAAGGAATACTTAAAACAACCGACCGACACAACCATGTTTAACCGGGTGTTTGGTTTTGATTATAATCTGGCCAGTAAAAACAATTTCTTAAGTGGTAAATTTTTCTATCATCGTTCTTTTCAACCCGAAGCTTTGGATAAACAATATGCGCAGGGAGCAACAATAAGTTATAGTACAAAACATTTAAAAGTCAGTCTTTCCGAAACATCGGTTGGAGAAAACTACCGGGCAGAAGCAGGTTATGTTCGTCGCTCCGGATATAATTTTATTGGCCCGAGTATAACTTATCTTTTTGTTCCCAACAAACAAATTGTTAGTCATGGAATTACCTTGAAAAACGACAACTATTTTGATAAAGGTTATCATAAAATAGAGCACGAAAATACAATTTCGTATCAATGGGAGTTCGAAAACCGATCGGCGCTGGAAGTTGGTTACAAAGATTATTATGTGGAGCTGCAAGAGGATTTTGATCCTACACAAAAAGGAGATTATTTTCTGGAAGAAGGAACAGACTATAATTTTGGCGGATGCTATGTGGAGTACCAGTCGACAAAAAAAACCATGTTTAACTGGCAGGCCGAAGTGGCAAAAGGAAGTTTTTACAGCGGAAATATTCAATACATTCAGGGCGAAGTTGGGTACCGTTTTCAACCCTATGTAAAATTCACAATGAATTTTAATTACACCGATATGGATTTGGGTGAACCATTTGAGCGAACAAAATATTTGTTGCTTGGACCCAAGATGGACGTAACATTTACCGATAAAATTTTCTGGTCGACATTTGTACAATACAACGAACAAATCGATAATATGAATATCAATACCCGATTGCAGTGGCGTTATCAGCCGGTTTCAGATATTTTCCTGGTCTACACCGACAATTATATTCCAGGAAACTGGAATTCGCGTAACCGGGCATTGGTATTAAAAATGACGTATTGGTTTAATTAAACAAAGATTTATTTCTTTATTTTACTTAAATGTTAAACCCGATAGTGGTCTGGATATTAATTTTCAAGCTCAATAAAAACAATTATCTTAGCGCCAACTTTTTTCAATTTTGAGAAATAATTTTTATAAGTTTAAAGATTTTGTATTAATAATAAACGTAGTATTAAGATGAAAGTAACAGTAGTTGGAGCTGGTAACGTTGGAGCAACTTGTGCTCAGATAGTAGCCGAAAGGAACATTGTTCAGGAGGTAGTTCTTTTAGATATTAAAGAAGGTGTTTCTGAAGGAAAAGCCTTGGATTTGTGGCAAACTGCCCCGATCAATTATTACGATTCTCGTTTGGTGGGTTCAACCAACGATTATTCAAAAACTGCTAATTCGGAAGTTGTTGTAATTACTTCGGGTGTTCCGCGTAAGCCGGGAATGAGTCGCGACGACTTGATTTCGATTAACGCCGGTATTGTTAAAAGCGTTACAGAAAACGTAGTTAAATACTCGCCAAATGCAAAAATCATTATTGTTTCGAATCCTTTGGACGTAATGACTTATGCTGCATTTAAAACCGCAAAATTACCTAAAAACCAGGTGATGGGAATGGCTGGTATTCTTGATACTGCTCGTTACCGTGCATTTTTAGCTGAAGCATTGGAAGTTTCTCCACGCGATATTTCTGCATTATTGATGGGTGGACACGGAGATACTATGGTTCCGCTTCCACGTTATACAACAGTTGCCGGTATTCCTGTAACTGAATTAATCGACGAAGAAAAATTAAATGCAATTGTCGACCGCACGAAAAAAGGTGGTGGAGAATTGGTGAATTTAATGGGAACTTCGGCATGGTATGCACCGGGTTCTGCAGCAGCACAAATGGTTGAAGCAATTGTAATGGACCAAAAACGTGTTTTCCCTTGTTGTGTCCTTTTGGAAGGAGAATTCGGGTTAAACGACATGTTTGTCGGTGCTCCTGTTGTTTTAGGTAAAAACGGTGTTGAACGAATTATCGAAGTTGCTTTAAACGATGACGAAAAACAATTGTTGGTTAATTCGGCCAACTCGGTAAAAGGTGTGATGGATGTGCTCGACGGAATGAATATTTTGTAAGCAACAAATAATATTTATTGATCAGGCGGCTGTTTCTTTTGGATCAGCCGCTTTTTTTGTTCCTATTTTTTAGTTATCGGATGAATTTATAAAAGATCACTATTTTTACCGGATGCGAATTAAAATTCCGATCAAAATTATTGAGCTTGAACCCGATAATTACCACATCATAATTTCGGGTGAATTTGCCGATGGCAAAAAAGGAAACTGGGTAATCGACACCGGTGCATCAAAAACGGTTTTCGACAAAAATCTCGCTCAATATTATTCCGAATTGCATGGCGAGTCGGATCAAATTCACACAGCAGGAATTGGCGACGAACCGCAGGATATTTCGCTGGGTTTATTAAATGCTTTTCAAATCGGGAAACTGAAAGTGGAAAAATTGAAAGTTGCTTTGCTCGATCTTTCGCACATCAATAACTTGTATTCGAAATGTTCCGAAATTAAAATTTGTGGTTTATTCGGCAGCGATTTTCTACTAAATTATAATGCCGTAATCGACTATAAAAAACAGCTTTTATTTTTGAATAAATAGCTTGCTTTCAATTTTAATCGCCTCATTTTTGCAAACCTAAAATGTTTAGGTATATTTGCTCCGCTTATAACTA
>JBNKOT010000207.1:0-2413 GCA_050294855.1 Draconibacterium sp.
TGGCCTGCCAATCTTCGAGTAACAACGCCGCCTGAATGTCTGTTATTCCCTTTTCGGTTGATCGAATAAAAATACGGATCATTTCATTCATAAATTCCTGATCGCCATTTGCCAGCCTTTCCAATTCCTCCAATCCAAAATCATTGGTTTCTTCTACTTCCTTTTCTTTTTTGGGTTTTAGCGCAGAAATTATAGCATTAAAAAGGTCTGACTCTGAAAATGGTTTTGAAAGAAAATTACAAATTCCTGCCTCGCGACATAATTTTACATCTGTTTCTCCGTTAACGGCGGCAACTGCAAGAATTGTTGCCTCCGGTTTTTCAGCAAAAATCATTTTTGCTGCTTCGATGCCAGTTAAAATGGGCATTCGTAAATCCATTAAGATCAAATCAAAATCGTTTTCAAGAGCCATTTTTACAGCTTCCTTACCATTTACAGCCAATTTAAAACTTAATCCCCAACGATCGAAAATTATTTTCAGCAAATAACGATTAAACTCTTCGTCGTCGACGCCTAAAACTTTTAGTTTTTTTAAATTTTCAGGAATGTTAATTTCTTGTTCGGCAAGCGGTTTAATATTTTCGAAATTTCCTGATTGATAGGGAATTTCAAAGTTCACTGTGGTTCCTTTATTCAACTCGCTTTCGATCGAAATCTTACCTTTTTGTAATTCAACCAAATTCTTTACGATCGATAATCCTAAACCTGTTCCACTAAATTTCCGCGTGTAATCGGATTCAACCTGAACAAAATCTTCAAAAATCAGTTCCAGGTTTTCGTTCGAAATTCCGATGCCGGTATCGATGATCTGAAAATACAGACGAAACGAATTTTTGGAAACGGATTGAAAATTTACTTTGAAAGTAACACTGCCGGTTTCGGTAAATTTGATGGCATTTCCGATGGTATTTATTAAAATCTGTTTTAAACGAAACGGATCGCCCAGCAAGGCTTTTGGTAATTTATCTTCAGAGATGTAGAGCAGTTCAATATTTCTGACTTCGGCTTGCGGTTGGTGCAAGTCGAGAATTTCTTTAAAAACTTGTTCGGGAGAAAAGTCAATTTCTTCGAGCTTTAGTTTCTGTGCCTGAATTTTTGAAAAATCGAGTGTGTCGTTAACCACTGTTTTTAGATGCTCCGCCGATTTTAGCACCATTGTTAATTGCTCTTTAACTTTCGCGCTTGTTTTATGCCGCAATATTTGCTCGGTTAAACCATAAATTGCATTCACCGGTGTACGCATTTCGTGACTAACATTCGCGATAAAAACTTCCTTGGCACTAGCCAAACGCTCTGCATCATGTTTTGCTTCGGTTAATACATCTTTATAATCTTTCGCCTTTTTTAAGTACCGCACAAACAAATACAAAATAAAAAACAAAAACAATACTGCCATAATTGCAAATGCCGAAAGCCGCGTATAAATGTCTTTCGCCATCTGATCGGCTTCCTGTGTTTTTTGAATCAAACCATCTCGTTCCGAAACTTCGATCTGAGCAATTAGATCATTTATTTTGCCGGTAACCTGAATGTTTTGTTCCAGCAATTGAAGTTCTCTTCTGTTTTTGCTTTGTTCTTGTTTTTTGAGATCGGCCTGCAATTGTTCTATTTCTTCCTTGATTTCTTCGTTCTCAACCGTTTTTTCGATAAAAGTGGTATCGATTCGTGTAACTACCGTGTCCTTTTTTCCAAAAATCTTTTTTAACAGTCCTTTCTTTTTTGGCGGTTCTAACGAAACTTCAACTTGAATGGTATCGATTTCCTTTTTTTCGAGCATAGAATACAGTTCTTCGAATTGCTCTCCCGGATCGGATTGTAGTGTATGAATTTGTTTTATCTCTTTCCAGATTTCTAATTTAGTTTCAATCAGATTTATAATCGAATCGTTCCAAAAAGACATTTCGTTCTGTTCCACCGGCAATCCGGCAAGAATTTCAAGCCTGCTTTTTAATCTTTTATTTACATTTTCGTATTGTTGTAAATTGGCTTTATCTTTGGTTAAAGTATATAATTGAATGCTGTTTTCAATTCCGGAAAGATCGAGGTTGATATTTTTAATTACAATTAAACGAAAATCGGGAAGCGCCCGGTTATGTATGGAATTCACCATTTGTGTGAGATTCAGGTAAACCAGAAATCCTGATATAACAACAGCAAACACCATAAAGATGGATAATATGGTTACTCTGGTTTCTACTCCCGGTTTTTTCATTCTTCTAAAATTTTCTAAAATCCTTTTTTCAAGTATGAAGCTTTAATATGTTTTTTCAGAATAAGAATTAATCATAATTTGGCTATTTACAATTATTATTTTGAAACATTTTTACAACTTACAATGTTCATTTAAAATTATTTCAAAATAATAAATTTAAATACTTCTTTGCTCAAAATAAAATCAATTAAAAAGGAATTT
>JBNKOT010000208.1:0-10473 GCA_050294855.1 Draconibacterium sp.
TTTTCAAACTTGACCACACTGATCAGGATTCATTTCCTGCAATTCTTCCTAGAAAAGTAATTATCCTGATATTTGATTTCCTGGACTTCTCCACCTTCTGAATTTGCAGAAATTATTTTCACTTTCAATAACACTTAATAAATCGGCTAAAACAAGGTCGGAACAGACCTTACTTTTTGTACTTGATTCGGAATAAACAAACCCGAATTGCTGATTATAAATTACTTTTTTGAATGTTTTCCATTCTGCCAATTCTGCTTTGTTTTTTGGTGTAATACCTGCAGTGTCGACCCAGCCAAAATAACGATCGGGTGTTTGAATCAGAAACCAGCCTTGTTGCTTTTTGAAAATCTTTACCGGCGTCCCCAACAAAGCTTGTGTCAGCAATTCAGCAGAGTGACCGGCTTTGCTTCGAATATTACAAACCGAAAGCGTAACGATTCCCCACTGATTATTTTGAAATTCTGCACTTGGTAAAAGTTCAACATTAAATTCAACTTCATTTTTATTGGCCAGATTTTGAAGCTCCAAAAAAGCAGATGCCGATGTTGTCGCTCCTTCGATGCTGCTGCCCTCCTCATTTTTTTCAAAAACAATATTCCAGTACATTAATCTTGCATCCGAAATATGATCCGATTTTATTTTTGAAACCGCATCAGAAATATCTCTTGTTATATCCTGATTACAGGAAACCAACAAGAAAATAACAAAGGCAAAAAACAGAAAAAGAGTTCGATTTAATTTAATGGCCATTTTATGAATTTCGAATACAATTACAAATGTACTTTTTGTAGCATATTTTACAAACCAATTCAGGAAGCGAAATTTGCAAGTGTTGAACAAAAATTAGAAACTAAATTTTTATTATCTTTCGTAAAAATTAACAAATGACTCAAACTACACTAATCATTCTATTATTTTTATTGACATCGATTGTAGCAATTGTAGTTGAATATTACAAAGTAGTTATTAAAAAGAAAGAGCGCGACAAGACTTTAATTTATCGACTCCTGCTTCTTGCTGCTGTCTTTTTTTTTGCAAATTCTCATGCAAGTTATCACACTTCAGTTGCTAAGTACGAACGGACACAACTCAATATTCCAGCCCTTCAGGAAACGATGGATTTGAGTTATAGAAGTCGTTTTAAGGAAATTTGGATGAATAAAGACACCTCAAAAGTAAAACATGCATCAAAGGTAATTCGTTTAAATCATTCCATCGAAAAAGAAATTGATTTTTACACCAACGAAAAAATAGTAAGAACACTAAAAATTAAAACGACATTCCCGTTCGCCTCGAAGAATGTAACACAAAAATACTTTCTGATTGTCGGAATCGAAACGGATGAAATCTCATTGGGTTTTAATTGGGATGAAACAGAAATTAACAGCTTTCAAAAAGACAGTATTCTTTCTGATTGGAACTTGAAAATGAATCAAAAAATCACACTTTCGTCTATCCAATAAAGTTAAAAATCGATTACAGTTAATCCTTCAGAAAAATTCCTCACAAAACAAATGATTTGTCAACTTTCAGGTATTCAAGCAATTGTTTGCGAAAATATTAATTTGTTGTCGTTCCAAATACAACTTTCCACAGCTATAAAACCGATAAACCTAAAATTTGACTTAACAAAAGATCCTCAATTCTGTTAGATAAAAAGAAATCATCCTTATCAATTCCAAATTGAGGAAACATCGATAGAAAAATTAAGATGGAAATTTTGTATATTGAAGGATTAAATGTTTCGCAACTATAAAACAGCTTAAATTAGAGAAGAATTTACACTGGCATAAATGTATTATCCAAAAAATAACGAGATTATTTCTTGTTATTTTCAGTTTAGAGCCTGCTCTTTCAAAGCCAGAAAATTTGAAAATTAAACACATGAAATCCACACTTGTTATACTTCTGTTTGCCCTAATATTACTGAATTTAGATGCTTATGCAAAAGACATTGAAGATTTATTTTCGATTGAAAAAGTAGAAATCCAAACGGCAAACGACACATTCCCCGAATTAAAATCAGTTACAGCAATTGCAGCCCTAAACATTATTGAAGTGGGGAAAACCGATGTTAGCTGTTTTGGAGGAAATGATGGAACCATCGATTTAGATACAACTAATACCAGTGGTTCTGCAAGTGTTTTATGGTCGCCTTCCGGTGCTACCACATTAGATGTTGCTGACCTTGCAGCCGGAATACACACCGTTACCATTACCGATAACAATGGTCCTGTTTCATTGCAAATTGAAATTTTAGAACCCGCCGTTTTGAATGCAACTGTATCGGCAACCAACCTTTCGTGTAACGCAGCAAACGACGGAACCATTACCGTTTCAGAACCTTCGGGTGGCTCCGGGTCTTACGAATACCGGATTAACACAGAAACATGGCAAAACAACGGAAATTTTACAGACTTGCCTGCCGATACCTATTCAGTTGAAATTCGCGACGCTATAAATACAAACTGTACGATGATACTAAGCAGTGACACCATTACGGAACCAGCCGTTCCGAATACGCCTACAATTACCGTGGAAAATAATTGTGGTGAATCGTTGCTGATTGCTTCCGATTTTGAAGGAACATTAAGCTGGGACACCGGCGAAACAAACGACAGTATTATTGTAACCGAAACCCAAAATTATACACTTACACAGTTGGTCGATGGATGTACAAGCAATCCCGCAAGTGCTTTGGCAGAACCAAAAGCAATTCCAACGCTGGCGGTTACAACAACAGATCCGTTGGTTTGCCAGGGACTTGGCAAACTACATTTTACGTTTTCCAATGTTCCTGATGGAACTTATACTATTTTCTATGAAGGTGGCAGCTTTGATGATTTAACAGTTGTAAATGATACAACATCGGTTCATGCATTGGCAGGCGATTACAACAACTTAACAATTACTGTGCTTGAGTGTACTTCTGCAGATGGAGTAAATGCCAGTCTTTCGGATCCAGCATCTCCTTCAGCACCGTTTGTAAGTATTGAAAACAGTTGCGGAGAATCATTATTAAGTGCTTACAATTACACCGGCCAACTAGCGTGGAATACAGGAGACACAAGCAAAAATATAACGGTAACAATTCCCGGCGACTACACCGTTACTCAAACTATTGATGGCTGCACAAGCGATTTTACAAGCGTTACTGCTGCACCAAAACCAATTCCAACAATTGAGGTGACTACCAGCGATCCGTTGGTTTGCCAGGGTATGGGCAAATTAAATTTTAATTTCACAGATGTTCCCGATGCAACCTACACTATTTTTTACAATGGAAACAGTTTCTCGAGTGTTAGTGTTTTAAATGATACTGCATCTGTTCAGACAGCTGCCGGCGCCTATAACGACATAAAAATAATAGTGAATAGCTGTACTTCTCCTGATGGTATTAATGCAACCCTCTCCGATCCAAATCCACCGGCAGCACCAACAATAACGGTACAAAACGATTGTGGAGAATCGATGCTGGTAGCGACTGAATTTTCTGGTACCTTATTATGGGACACCGGCGAAACGAATGATACAATTTTTGTATCTGAAACAAGAGATTACACGCTCACTCAAACCATTGACGGATGCACCAGCGACATTGCAACTGCCAGTGCAGAACCAATCCCAGAACCAGGCATTTCGCTGACCGAAAACAATCCGGAAGCATGTCAGCAAAATGGTTCAATCGATTTCATTTTCTCGAATGTAAGCGACGGAAATTATACGATATTCCACGATGGAGGAAGTTTTGTGAACGTGGCTGTTGTCAACGATACCGCATCTGTTTTGGCGGGTGCAGGCACTTATAACAACTTAACAATTACGGCCAATGAATGTGTTTCTGCATTGGGTGTTAACGCAACCCTTTCCGATCCGAATCCACCGATTCCGCCAACAGTAAGTATCGAAAACAATTGCGGAGAATCGGTTTTAACCGCTACAAATTATTCAGGTACACTTATGTGGAACACCAACGAAACCAGCGAAAGCATTACCGTTGCAACTGCGGGCGATTATACGGTAACGCAAACCATCGATGGTTGTATTAGCGATTTGGCAACTGCAACGGCTTCGCCAAAAACGATCCCAGGCATTTCAGTAAGCGAAAATAATCCTGAAGCGTGCCAGGAAGAAGGAACGCTCGATTTTATTTTTAGCGGAGTTCCGGATGGGATTTACTCAATTGGATACAACGGCGGAAGTTTTTCAAATGTGACGATTAAAAACGATACAGCATCGGTAAAAGCAAGCGCTGGAGTTTATAACGAATTAACAATTATTGTCAACGGATGTACCTCCCCAGGCGGTATTAACGCGAGCCTTTCTGATCCGAATCCACCCCCGGCTCCAACCATTACGGTGCTTGATAATTGTGGAGAATCCTTATTGATTGCTTCTAATTTTGTTGGAACGTTAACCTGGGACACCAACGAAACAAACGATAGTATTACCGCATTTGAAATGCGCGACTACTCCGTAACACAAACCGTTGATGGATGTACAAGCATACCGGCAACTGCAGCCGCCGTTCCAAAACCAATTCCAACAATCTCCATTTCAGAAAATAATCCTGAAGCGTGTCTGCAAGATGGATCAATCCTTTTTAGTTTCACGGATGTGAACGACGGAAATTATACGATCAATTACGATGGAGGAAGTTTTTTAAATGTTGCTGTTGCCAACGATACTGCATCGGTATTAACAGGTGCCGGCACTTATAGTAACTTAACCATTTCGGCTGATGAATGTGTTTCTGCTTCCGGTGTTCATGCTACGCTATCCGATCCGAATCCACCGCCCGCTCCTACTCTAAGCATCGAAAACAATTGTGGCGAATCGGTTTTAACTGCCACAAACTATTCCGGTACACTTACCTGGAATACCAACGAAACCAGTGAAAGCATTACGGTTATGACTGCAGGTGAATATACCCTTACGCAAACCATCGATGGGTGTGTTAGCGATTTGGCAGTGGCAACTGCTGCTCCTAAAATTATTCCAAACATCTCAGTGGTAGAAAATAATCCCGTAGTTTGTCAGGAAATGGGTTCACTCGATTTCAATTTGACCGGAGTTCCGGACGATACATATACTATTTTCTACAATGGAAACAATTTTTCGGAAGTTGCTGTTGCAGAAAATTTTGCATCTGTCGAAGCCGCTGCAGGAGTTTACAACGAATTAACCATTATAGTAAACGGTTGTACATCGCCGGCCGGTGTTAATGCCATTCTTTCCGATCCTAATCCACCGCCGGCTCCAACCATTACGGTGCTTGATAATTGTGGTGAATCGGTTTTGATCGCCACCGATTATTCAGGTACTTTGAAATGGGACACAGGAGATACAAACGACAGCCTTTTTGTTACCGAAGCACGTGATTATTCACTCTCACAAACACTCAACGGCTGTGTCAGCGAACCGGCAATTGTAAGTGCTGCACCTAAATTAATTCCTACTCTGACAGTTGAAGAAAAAGATCCGCAATCTTGTGATGATGAAGGTACGCTTGATTTTATTTTCACCAATGTTGCCGATGGAAATTATACCATTTTGTACGACGAAGGTAGTTTTACGGATGTCGCGGTAATCAATAATTCGGCAAGTGTTTTGGCCGGCGAAGGGAATTATAATAATTTGATGATTGTGATTGATAATTGCAGCTCAGAAATGGGAATAAACGCAAGTCTTTCAGATCCGATACCACCGAATGCACCTATAGTCGATGTTGAAAATAAATGTGGAGTATCGGTTTTAACGGCTTCGGTTTATACCGGAGATTTAATATGGAACACCGGCGAAAGCAGCAAGGAAATTACCGTTGAGGTTTCCGGAAATTATTCTGTTTTTCAAGAGGTAAACGGATGCGCCAGCGAAAAGACAATTACGCGCGCAGTACCTCAATCGATACCATCGCTTTCTGTTTCAAAAAAAGATCCTGAAACGTGTCAGGGTGATGGTCAGATTGATTTTGACTTTATAAACGTTCCAAATGGCAGTTATACTATTTTATATGACGGAGGAAGTTTTAAAAATGTCGCAGTTTTAAATAATGCAGCAAGCGTTAATTCCGGTAGAGGATTTTACAACAACCTGCAAATTGAGGTAAATGGATGCACTTCCGAAACCGGTATAAAAGCTACACTTTCCGATCCGAACGCACCGTCTTCACCAATAATAATTGTTGAAAACAGTTGCGGAGAATCGGTTTTAAGAGCTTCTGATTTTGAAGGCACATTAAAATGGAGCACCGGAGAAACAAGTTCAAGCATAACGGTAACAGAGGCACAAAGCTATTCGCTAACACAAACTATTAATGGCTGTACAAGCGATCCGGCCGTTGAAAAGTCTGAACCGTTATTGATTCCTGATGCACCTGTATTTTCAATCGAAAACAACTGCGACGTAACCTCAACATTAAGAGCTACCGAATACGAAAATAATGCTACTTTGGAATGGAGCACAGGCGAATCGAATGAAATCATAACTGTAAATACTTCAGGAAATTATTCCTTAAAACAAATCGTTAATGGTTGTACCAGCGAAATTTCAAGCAAAACTGCCTCGCCGAAAAACGAGCCAACGTTAGCGGTAAACGAAATTATTCCGGAAAGCTGTCAGGAACAAGGTTTTCTTGAATTCAGTTTTACAAATGTTCCCGATGGAACGTACACCATTTATTATGAAAACGACAGCTTTAAGAATGTTGTAATCACCGACAACGAAGCCATAATTCCGGCAGATCCCGGAATTTATAACAACTTAAGCATTACCCACAACGAATGCACTTCGGAAGTTGGAGTAAATGCAAAAATTACATCGGCTGAAATGCCTGAAACTCCAACAATTTCAGTTGAAAACGACTGTGGCGAATCGCGATTGTCCGCAGGGGATTTTGACGAAAATGCTACGCTAAAATGGAGTACCGGCGAAACCGCAGCAACAATTACCGTTTACAAGCCGGGCACCTATACATTAACACAAACGCTCAACGAATGCAAAAGTGAAACAGCAGAAGCAATTGTAACTCCGAAAAATCTGCCACCAATTCCTGAAATTGAAATCGAGAACAACTGCATTGAAACAAACGTTACCATTAAAAACCTCGAACCAGATGCGTGGTTGGTCTGGCATTTCGATAATTTTACAGACAGTACACAAAACAACAACCTCACGCTTTCGGGAGCAGGAGATTACACTTTTAATCAACAAGCAGGGACTTGCAAAAGTGCAGATACTATTATTTCAATTTACCAGGCTGCTACACCGGCGCCACCAACCAGTAAAGGAGACATAGAAGTTTGTGAATCGAATCCGATTCAGCAATTAACTGCTGAAGCAAACCCACCCGACGACGATCATATTGTGGTTTGGTACAACGAAGCCGTAGACGGAATTGAGATTGCTCAGCCAACGCTAAACGGAGTCGGTTCAATTACTTATTATGCCGAATCTGTAAATAAAAATTCGGAATGTACAAGTGCCACAAGAACACCTGTCAGTCTGACGATTAAATCGTGGCCGGCATCCGGTTTTTCGGATTCGCTTGCCATTATTGGAAAACCAAAAAGTTTTGTTTCGGTTTTGATTTTCCCGGTGAATTCGATGAAATATCAGTGGTATTTAAATGATACTGAAATTACAAATGCAACCAATCAGTTTTATTATATTTCATCGTCAGATCGAAAAGCAGAGAATGTTTTTTCGGTGGAAGTAGAAGTTGACAATGGTTGCAAAGCAATTTTCGATTATACGTACACCGGTAATTTAAGCAGTGGAGAAATCAGTGGAATCGCTCAATCGATTTTTCCGGACAGAAACAATACTTTATCTATTTTTCCAAATCCGGGGAATGACAAGCTTTATATTTCGTTTGATTCAGAAAAAGAATTCAACCAACAAAAATTAACAGCTAAAATCTTTTCGGTTCAGGGAGCTTGTGTATTACAAAAACAACTCAGCCAAATACCAGAGGAAATCGACATCGGAAACCTTAATCCGGGAGTTTATTCTGTTGTTATTTATGATGCAGAACAACGATTGGATGCTAAGAAACTGATCGTAACCAAACACTAAGTTATAAACCGTAATTATGCATAAAACAATATTTTCAATTTGTCTATTATTTACTTTTATCACTGCCTTTGCTGACCATGCATTGGGTTCAGATAAAAAAGATAAAAAGGAGATTGATACTTCCGATTCACCTTCAAAATCGATGATCGACAAAAATACGATTTATCCGGTATGGGGATTTTACCTGGATGCTTCTGCCGGATTATCTGAAATCACAAACAATAATTTAGCTTCCGAAATTTGGGACTCACAAGGCGACTTGGGATATTCTTTCAATTTCGGTTTTTTCCGTTCCTTTGGTCCGTTTTTTAAAATAAAAGCCGGTCTTGGTGTTTCCAGTTTTTCAAATTCATTAAGCGGAAATGGAGAGGTTCCGTCGCAACAATTTTTCGATGTGGATAACGACAACTACCTTGAACATTTAACGCTTACGAATATTGAAAACAAATCGAATCCGATGTATATTTCTGCTCCTGTTCTCCTGGAATTTGGAAATACAAATGTGAGTAAAGTTGGATATTATTTCAATGTTGGAATCAATTATTCCTATCTCATTTATGAAAACAATAGTTTAAACGGAACTTACACCTCCTCCGGAGAATATCTTCAGTGGGGGGTTATTTTAGAAGACATTCCCGAATTAGGTTTTTATTCTGAAAAAAATATCGCTTCTGACAAGGGCTTCCAAAAAACCAACTTTTCGGCTCTTGGCGGTGCAGGAATAACGATCCCAATTTCGGGCACTGTAATTTTCAAAATTGGTCTGACCGGAGCGTATGGATTTAAAGATATTGGGAATAGTCTGCCTGAAAAACCGGATGAAAGTTCGTTATCAGATGCATCTTATGCTTTTCGTTCAAAATATATAAATAATACGCTGGCTGTTAACAAAGGGACGAAAACCCGATATGTAGGAATTGAATTTGGGCTCTATATCAATAAACTTGTAAAATAAAGAAACATCGATGATTTATCCATTACATAAATTTTTTCTGCGCAATAATTCTTTGCTACTATTTGTGTTGTTTTTTTCAATCCCAACGCTATTGAGTGCACAAAATAATTCGAAAAAACCCGATCAGCAGTCAAGCGCATTCGAATTTAAAAAATTATCCACGCCAAATCCAAGCAGAGAAGCAGCAGCGCTTTATCGTTACCTTCAAAATATTTTTGGAGAAAAAACCTTATCGGGACAATTGTTTGCGTCCTGGGGAAACGATGAATTGGAGTACATCAGGCGAGTAACCGGGAAACAACCGGCAATCAGGGGAATCGATTTTATCGACAACAGCAATAATCGGAACGAAATACAAAGCGCCATCGATTGGTGGGAAGCCGGCGGGATTCCAAATATCATGTGGCATTGGGGATCTTTATCAAAAAGAGATGGTAGGCAAACAATTCATAGACAAATTGATATTAACCGTTGTTTAGTGGAAGGAACTCCGGAAAACAAAGCGATGTGGGCTGATTTTAAAATGATTGCCGATCATTTGGAAATTTTGCGCGATAAAAATGTTCCGGTTTTATGGTGTCCTTTTTACGAATTAGATGGAATCCCGACAGGAACAGCGTTCGACGAAAATGCTTTGTTAAAAAAAATATGGCAAACCATGTATAATTATTGCACCGGCGAACGAAAACTAAACAACCTGATCTGGGTGTATGCGTTAAACACCGATCAAAAGAATAATTTATACCCCGGCAATCAATTTGTCGATATCGTTGGTGCTGCCATATACGAGGACAAATCTGATCCCTGCCGCAATGTTTTTAACAAAACAGAACAATTCATCGGTGATAACAGAACACCAATTGCATATCAGGTTTGCAGAATAATTCCTGATCCGGATAAGTGTTTAAAAGAAAACGTAAGGTGGAGTTGGTGGATGCAGTGGCATACTTCAGACCTTGAAGCAATGGAAATCGATTACCTGAAAAAAGTGTACAATCACAGTTCGGTTGTAACCTTAAACGAAGTTCCTAATATTGTTAGAGAATACAGCAGCGATATAGTGAAACGCGATTTTAATACCGGAAGAAATATTTCTTTTTCGGAGTTAAAAGCGTATCATATTGGAATTAAAAAAGACCTGGGAGTTACTTCAATTAAAAAAGACAACATTGAAATTACTGCCGGTGGTGCAGATATCTGGGAAAAAAAGGATCAGGGTTATTTTGTTTTTGAACAGTTCGAAGGCGATTTTGATATTAGCGTTCGGGTGCACAGTCTTTTTGCTGCTCACTTATACACCAAAGCAGGAATTATGGCCCGGGTTGATTTAAGCAGAAAATCGAAACACGTTTTTTTCCAGGTTTTTCCCGACAACAGCGCCAGAAATAATAACTCCGGCGGCTGCGAATTTCAATACCGTCCCAAAAAAGGAAAAGAAA
>JBNKOT010000209.1:0-2463 GCA_050294855.1 Draconibacterium sp.
AAATGATAATCAAAGTAAAAGAACCGATTGAGTCAGAATACAAGCTGATCAAAAAAGGTCAGATTTTATATACCTATTTTCATTTTGCATCGGGCGAAGCATTAACAAATGCCATGATCGAAAATAAATCGATCTGTTTGGCTTACGAAACCGTTGAAAACGACGATCGTTCGTTACCATTATTGGTTCCGATGAGTGAAGTTGCCGGTCGCATGTCGATTCAGGAAGGAGCAAAATATTTGGAAAAAACTTACGGTGGCTATGGTGTTTTACTTGGAGGAGTTCCCGGAGTATTACCTGCAAAAGTTTTGATTTTGGGTGGTGGTATTGTTGGAACAGAAGCAGCAAAAATGGCTGCCGGACTTGGTGCCGACGTTACGATTATGGATATCTCGTTAAAACGTTTGCGTTACCTCGACGATATTATGCCAGCCAATGTAAAAACCATGATGAGCAACGAATTTAATATTCGCGACATGGTTAAAACACACGATTTAATTATTGGTGCGGTTTTAATTCCCGGAGCAAAAGCACCACATTTAATTACACGCGACATGCTTAAAACCATGAGGCCGGGAACGGTAATGGCCGATGTTGCTGTTGATCAGGGTGGCTGTTTCGAAACAACGGTTGCAACCACACATGCCGATCCGACTTTTGTTGTCGACGAAGTATTACACTATTGTGTGGCAAATATGCCGGGTGCAGTGCCACGGACTTCAACCATTGCATTAACAAATGCCACACTTCCGTTTGCGATTCAAATTGCAGAAAAAGGGTGGAAACAAGCTTGTATCGACAGTGTTCCTTTGCAAAAAGGATTAAATGTTGTTGAAGGCAAAGTAGTTTACAAAGGTGTTGCCGAGGCATTCAATCTTCCTTATCACGATGTTAAAAGTGTACTGTAGATAAAAACCAATCCTTATAAATAAAAAGGTCTTCTCTTTTAGGGAAGGCCTTTTTTATGCCCCATATTCTGGCATAACATCCGAAATAATGTATATTTAGTTTTCAAACTGAAATTGAATGAATAAAGTCAGAGAAAAAATTTATGAAATAATTTTTGAGGCAGATACCCGCGAAGGAAAATTATTTGACATTTCGCTTTTAGTCATTATCCTGATTAGTGTTGCTTTAGTTGTGCTTGAAAGTGTTCCGGCGATTCTCGAACAAAACGAATCTTTTTTAAAAATAACCGAATGGGTGATTACCATTATTTTTAGCATTGAATACATTCTACGCATCGCGATTGTAAAAAAACCTTTTCGTTACATTTTCAGTTTTTACGGTATCATCGACTTATTATCTGTTATTCCAACCTACCTGAGTATTTTTATTCTTGGCTCACACAGTTTGGTTGTAATCAGAATGCTGCGACTTTTAAGGGTTTTCAGAATATTAAAACTTACTCGTTACACACAAGCAGGAAGAACGTTGGCGCGCGCGCTGTGGGCCAGCCGCGAAAAAATCAGCGTTTTTATCTTTTTTGTAATCATTCTGGTAATTATCGTTGGCACTATTATGTACCTCGTGGAAGGAGCAGAAAATGGATTTACAAGTATTCCTCGTGGAATTTACTGGGCCGTGGTAACGTTAACAACCGTCGGCTATGGCGATATTAGTCCCGAAACTTCAATGGGGCAGTTTTTTGCAAGTATTGTAATGATTATGGGTTATGCAATTATTGCCGTTCCTACCGGAATTGTTACGGCTGAAATTATCAACCCTTCAGACAAATACAATACGCAGGTTTGTCCAGGTTGTTTGCACAACACCCACGACGACGATGCAAAATATTGCAAAAAATGCGGAACCGAAATGAACCCGTCTTTAGATTTGGACAAATAATATTACGATTTTTTTTTCGTCCTCTCCATTCAGTTAACAACCTCTAAACAATTGTGGATATTTATCTGTCTACTTTTACAATCAGCATTTTTCAAAAAACTATTTTTGCAGCAAACAAAAAGAACATGAAGCAGTATTTGAATCTATTGGATACCATTCTAAAAGAGGGGACGAAAAAAGAAGACCGTACCGGAACCGGAACAATCAGTCGCTTTGGACACCAAATGCGTTTTGATTTAAGCGAGGGGTTTCCGATGGTAACAACCAAAAAATTGCACCTGAAATCGATTATTCACGAACTGCTTTGGTTTTTAGCCGGCGATACCAACACCAAATATTTAATGGATAATGGTGTACGAATATGGAACGAGTGGGCCGACGACGATGGAAATCTCGGGCATATTTACGGTTACCAATGGCGCAGCTGGCCAACTCCCGATGGCAAACACATCGATCAGATTTCACAAGTGATTGATTCAATAAAGAATAATCCCGATTCGCGCAGGCACATTGTGAGTGCTTGGAATGTGGGAGAGCTCGATAAAATGAATCTGCCACCCTGCCACATTCTTTTTCAGTTTTATGTGGCCAACGGAAAACTTTCGTGCCAATTGT
>JBNKOT010000210.1:0-3231 GCA_050294855.1 Draconibacterium sp.
TAAAAGGTTAAAGGGTAGAAGTTCACGCAAGCTTCAACAAGAATTTCCTGAATTAGGGAAGAAATATTGGGGTCAACACTTTTGGGCAATTGGTTTTGGATGCTGGAGTACAGGGAATATCACAGATGAAATGGTGAATGACTATTTGGAACATCATCGAAAACCAACAGATGAAGATGACTCAAATTTCATCATAGAATAACATGAGACTTTTAGTCTGAGAGAAAACTATGGCACTTTCAGTCCATAGTGGTTTATTTCAGTTGCCAACAAAAGTAAAATTCTGACATCAAATTAAAGGAAATATTTTTATAAATGTTTATGCGATGCGTATTTCTGCATTGTGCTGCAAATTCGATTGGTTTTCTATTTTTGTAGCTTCCAATGAATAATTTCAGTAAAAACATACCTCGGCTTTACCTCATAAAAATCTCGAAATGGTTTAATATGGTGATGCCTGTTATTGTTCTGTTTTACCAGGACAATGCTATGGGAATGCACGATATTTTTGTCTTGAAGGCGATTTATTCGGTCGCCATTGTCGTGATGGAAATCCCATCGGGGTGGATGGCAGATGTATGGGGAAGAAAGAAAACGTTGATTTTAGGAAGTATTTTAGGAAGTGCAGGTTTTTTGATGTACAGTTTTTCGTATGGTTTTTTTGCGTTTGTCCTTGCGGAAATTGTGCTCGGAATTGGTCATTCTTTTGTTTCCGGGGCCGATTCTGCCATGCTTTTCGACAGTTTAAAAGCCGACAATAAAACCGAAAAATACATAAAAGAAGAAGGCCGGATTACCTCGTTTGGGAATTTTGCTGAAGCTATTGCAGGTGTTTTGGGTGGATTTTTAGCGGCCATTGGTTTACGCACACCTTTTTATTTTCAGTTTGCGGTGGCTGCCATTGCAATTCCGGCAGCTTTAACATTAATCGAACCGGCTTTTAAAACTCCCGGCGATTCGCATTCTATAAAAAAACTGGTGCAAAATATTCGTACTACTTTTGTCCATCATCAAAACCTGCGGATCGCAATTTTGCTTTCGGCAATAACCGGAACAGCTACTTTAACTTTTGCCTGGCTGGTTCAGCCCTATTTTAAAGCCATTCATCTGCCAGTTGAAATGTTTGGAATATTCTGGACTGCATTGAATTTAACCGTTGGCGTTTCGTCGGTATTTGCCCATAAAGTCGAGCTTTTTTTAGGAAAACGAAATACGCTTTTGTTGATAATAATATTATTGTCGGGCGGATATTTTCTTTCCGGAATTGTGATTACTTATTATGGTCTGGCGTTTTTATTCCTGTTTTATATGATCCGCGGAATTGCCACACCAGTTTTAAAAAATCGCCTTAATTTGTATACCGAAAGCGATGTTCGGGCAACCATGTTATCGGTACGGAATTTTATTATTCGAATTACGTTTGCGCTAATTGGGCCCTTGCTTGGCTGGATAACCGACAACATTAGTTTAAACAAGGCATTTATTTTGGCTGGCGCAATCTACCTTTTATCAGCACTGATCATTGTTTTTCCATGGCTGAAAAAAAAGTAGTTGTTTTCGATTTTCAAGAGAAATCTTCATTCTATTAAACAATAATGTCGTATAGCAGCTAATTGGAGCATTTAAAATAAAATCAACTTTATATATTTGATTTATAATTGAATCGTTAAAAATTCATCTCTCTAAATCAAATAAAAAAACTAGCTAATGAATCCCAAATACATTCCGCTGTTTCTATTGTTTTTGTTCCCCTCAATTTGTCTTGCCCAGTTTAATCCGGTAAGTGTAAGCACCGATGTCACCCCCGAAGGATTATATTCTTTAAACGTTCAGAACAGTGCGCCAATACCTTATTACATTATTATTTATCTGATTGATACAGAGAATGTCGACGTATCGGTAAGTTTACCATATATCGGAACAATTTGGCCAAATACTTCTATTAACAGGTTGTTTACAATTTCGCGAAAGGATGCAAATAAATCGATGTCGTTTAAAACACGATATTACTATACAGAGGGCAATCCAAGAGCGAAACACAACAATAAAATTAATTATCTGATTCCCTTGAAAGATATTGGAGCAACCAGAGTTACAAAAGTTAATAATTTTGCTGAAAGCTTAGGTCACGAAGTAGCCGATACCTGGAATTGTTTTTCATTTATCGCTTCTCCGGGTGATACGGTTTATGCCGCAAGAAGAGGTGTTGTTTTGGAGGTAAAAGATAATTTCGAAATTGCCGATCAGTCACCCTATTTTACGATCAAACGTAATTCAGTTAAAATGGTGCACAAAGATGGAACAATGTCGAGATATTTATTGTTTCAGCAAAATGGAATATTTGTTCAGCCGGGTGATGAAGTTTATGCCGGAGATCCAATCGGATTGGTTGGTGGAACATCCAATCAAAGTGTTGGGAATATCTGGTTGATGATTTATCATTACAATTCCGGATACTTTAAGCTTAACGGCGATTTCAACAATATTTCTATGTCGAGTTTCGATCGAATGACAGACGAAGATGATCCCAACAAGTGGGTTTATGTAAATCCAAATTTTATAACAACCGAAGGAATTGTGCAACTCGATGAAAATGGTATTTACGAATCGGTTTATACGACCGAAGGAAAACAGCAAGAATTAACGAAACGAGAGAAAAAAAGATTACTCAAGAAGAACGAACACTAATTAATATACAGCTAATTTATTTCTTGAAAATAGTTTGATGAAACTGCAGAGACAAGGGCATGCCTTGTCTTTACACGCTTGCACCCACTTTAACATTTCGACAATCTCACAATTTCGCTCTTTCAGACTTTAATCCGCAATCCATCGAAGGCCACAAATACATTTTTGGGGAGTTCGGCCTGAATGTCATCATGTTTCCCAAAAGCATGGCTTAAATGGGTTAAAAATGCTTTTTCAGGCTGAACTTTGGCAATTACTTCCAATGCTTCTGCGAGGTTAAAATGAGAAATATGTTTTTCTTTCCGAAGTGCATTAATAATTAGAATTCGGGTCCCCATCATCTTTTCGAGTTCTTCGTCGGGAATTGTGTTGGTGTCGGTGATATAGGTGATGTCCCCCACCCTGAAACCGTAAACCGGCAATTTATGATGAAAGCACCGAATCGGCATGAACTCAATTCCATCGATTTTGAAGGGTCTATTTTCGATTAAATGCAATTTCATTTTTGGTATTCCCGGATATTTATAATCTGCAAAAACATAA
>JBNKOT010000211.1:0-4541 GCA_050294855.1 Draconibacterium sp.
CAATGGGCAAGCTCAGTAATTTAGGCGTTTTGTTCTGTTCAAGCTCGGGAGAAACAACAATGGTAGTTGAAATTGAAAACACGACATTCACCGAGTTTGGTATATTTAAAACTCCAAAATTACGGTTGGGATCCTGAACAAATACCTTGTAAATTCCGGGTCCGGGAAAGGTATGTACGGTGTCATAAACATTTAACTGGTAAAAACCAGGTAATTTAAGTGTTTCACTTCGATTGTAAGGAGTTCTTTGAATTTCAGAAACGGTGTTATCGCCCCAATTTATTTCAAGTTCCGGTCTGTCGGCCTGACTCAGTGTATAAGTAAACGTTTTTACAGTTACCCGGTAGGTAAGTCCGGAAATTTGCTCAAAGGTAATTTCCCCTGCCCTGTTATGGGTAGCCATTACCACCATTGGTAAGACCCAAAGTAACAATATGATTTTATTAAGGCCTAACTTCATTATCAACTGCCGTAAGTTTCAAAGATATTTTATTTTCATAAATGGCTTTGCCGGTGATCACTCCCGGAACGCCCATTTCATCTAATTTTAATATGTCGTCCATCGATGCAATTCCGCCGCTGGCAATTATTTCGACTTTTGGCAATTCATCAATAATTTGCTGATACAAGTCAATTGACGGCCCGGTTAACATTCCATCTCTACTGATATCGGTTGAAATTACTTTTACAATTCCCTTTTTATGAAATTCCGAAATAAATTCGATGACCGGCAGTGCAGTTGTTTCGAGCCAGCCACCAACGGCAATGTTTCCGTCTTTTGCATCGGCACCCAAAATAATTTTTTTGCTGCCGTATATTTCCAGCCACTTCAGGAAAGTGTCTTTTTCTTTTACTGCAATACTTCCTCCGGTAATCATTTCGGCACCCGACTCAAATGCAATTTTTAAATCTTCGTCCGATTTTAGCCCACCGCCAAAATCAATAATTAAATTTGTTTTTACGGCTATGGTTTCCAAAACTTTATGATTTACAATGTGTTTTGCTTTTGCACCATCCAGATCGACCAAATGCAAACGCGTAATTCCGGCAGCTTCAAACATTAGCGCCACTTCCAAAGGATCTGTGTTATAAACCGTTTTTTTATTGTAGTCGCCTTGCGAAAGCCGGACACATTTTCCGTCAATCAAATCGATGGCGGGTATTATTTCTATCTTTTTTGTCATGATATTAAAAAATCTTGCAAAGTCGCGAAGTTGTAAAGGTAATAGATCTTCCGACATGCTGTCCGCCAGCTGACGGATTCAGCAGCTTTTCAAATCAACAGATTCCGAAACAAGTTTGGAATAACGAATAGTGCTACAAATTCTCCAAAATCATTTTTAAGACCGCCTGTGCCGTTACTTCGCGATTGGCAGCTTGCTCAATTACGATTGAATTTTTGCTATCGATTACTCCGTCGGTAACTACAACATTTCTACGAACCGGCAAACAATGCATAAATTTTGCATCGTTGGTGAGCGCCATCTTTTCTTCGTTCACGGTCCAGTTCATATCTTTCGAAAGTACTTTCCCATAGTCGTTGTAAGACGACCAGTTTTTGGCATAAATAAAATCGGCGCCTTCGAACGCTTTTTCCTGATCGTATTCCACTTTTACATCGCCCATAAATTCGGGTGCGAGTTCGTACCCTTTCGGATGAGTTACCACCAATTCGTAGTCGGTTTCTCTCATCCATTCGACAAACGAATTTGCAACCGCCTGTGGCAGTGCTTTCGGATGCGGCGCCCAGGTCAACACCACTTTAGGTTTTGCTTTTGTTTTGTATTCTTCGATGGTGAGCAAGTCGGCAAAACTTTGCAGCGGATGACGCGTTGCGCCTTCCATGCTTACCACAGGAACTCCGGCGTGCTCAACAAACTGATTGATAATTTTCTCGGAATAATCGTCTTCTTTACTTTCGAAGCGGGCAAAAGCACGTACTCCAATAATGTCGCAATATCGGCCGATTACCGGAATTGCTTCCAGCAAATGCTCGGGCTTATCGCCATCCATAACAACGCCTAACTCGCTTTCCAGCTGCCAGCTATCGCCGTTTACATTCATCACCATGGTATTCATTCCCAAATTCATTGCCGCTTTTTGTGTGCTCAAACGTGTACGTAAACTCGAATTAAAAAATACCAAAACCATGGTTTTATTTTTCCCCAAATGCTGAAATCCAAAAGGATTTTTTTTCACTTCGAAAGCTGTTTTTAAGGCTGTTTCGAAATTCGGAATATCTTTTACTGATGTATAGTTTTTCATTTTATAAGGTCTTAAGAACAGTGAAGAAAGACCGAAGTCTCAGTATCCACACTTTGTTATTTTCTCTTTATTGTTTTGACTTTTCTACTTCGCCCTCACTTGTCCGTTTCCTTCCACAATCCATTTATAACTTGTTAATTCTTCCAAGGCCATCGGACCGCGGGCGTGTAATTTTTGTGTACTGATTCCGATTTCGGCACCCAAACCAAACTGTGCGCCATCGGTAAATGCAGTTGATGCATTCGAATAAACAGCAGCTGCATCCACCATTTTTCTAAAAATTTCGATACGTTCCTGATCTTCCGAAATAATTGCTTCGCTGTGTTTTGAGCTGTATTTATTAATATGTTCGATTGCATCGTAAAAACAATCGACGGTTTTAATCGCCATTTTCATCGAAAGAAATTCGGTGCCAAAAGACTGTTCATTGGCCGGTACCAATAAATTTTCGGGATAACTATTTCTGATTGTTTTGAACGATTCCTCATCGGCATAAATCAGCACTTTTTCTTCAGCAAGTTTTTTTGCAAAATTCGGAAGTTCATCCAACCTGCTTTCGTGAATGATCAAACAATCCAAGGCATTACAAACCGAAACGCGCCGGGTTTTTGCATTAAAAATAATTTCGCGTCCTTTTGCTGCATCACCATATTTATCGAAATAAGTGTGGCAGATTCCGGCTCCGGTTTCGATCACAGGAACCATCGCGTTTTCGCGGACAAAATTGATCAACCCCTGGCTTCCCCGTGGTATAATTAAATCGATGTAAGCAGTGGCGCGCAACATTTCGTTGGTTTCTTCGCGGCCGGCAGGTAACAAACTCACCGTATTTTCATCCAATTCAAATTTCGTTAAAACTTGTTGAATGATTGAAACAATGGCCTGATTGGAAAAAATGGCATCGCTTCCGCCTTTTAAAATACAAGCATTTCCCGATTTTAAACAGAGCGCAAAAACATCGAAGGTAACATTTGGGCGTGCTTCGTAAATAATTCCAATTACTCCAAAGGGCACCGAAAGTTTCGAAAGTTTTAATCCGTTTGGCAGCACTGTTTCTTTCAAATTTTTGCCAACCGGAGATTCAAGATTTGCCACATTTTCTATGTCGGCAGCAATTGCTTCAATTCGTTCTGCTGATAATTTTAACCGATCGAATTTCGGATCATCAACCTTCATTCGTTCCAAATCCTTACGGTTTTCAGCAAGAATAAATTCGGTATTATCGCGTGCCTGAACCGCCAATTCCAGCAAAACATTTTTTACGTCAACATCTTTCACCAGATTTAATTTCCGGGAAGCATTGAGTACGTTTTTTAACTGTTGTTCTATTTTCATTTTACCAGTTTTCATTTAAAACCCTCTTCCAGGGGAGGAAGAGGGAGCTCAGAATATTTTCCTATCAAGGCTATAACAAGGGAAAGGATATTGTAGTGTACCCTGAGCTTTTTTTTATTTTTATGTCAGAAACGGAATCAGGATGCACAAATCAGGAATCAAAAAAAAAGCAGTTTCCTAAAATATTATTCACATCTAATTTCCATAACTATACTTATATTTTAACTCATTCGATTCCTATTCATATAAAATACTTACAGGAAAAACGAATTTTAGTTTCCATTTTTTGTATGCGTTGCACGGTTAGTTTCCAAATACAAATAATCGTAATGAACGATCGGTTTTTGTTTGTCCGATGTTTTTTCAAGTTCCAAACGTTTTGAACTATAACCGGCTTTTCCAACTCCCACAAATCCACCTGTTTCGTCGACTATTTTTATTAAGTCGCCTTTTTCAAATTCAGTAATTGTTTTTACAATTCCCACGGGCAACAAACTCACAGCTTTTTCTGAATTTAACGCTTTTACTGCTCCTTCGTTTACAACAACCTCGCCCTTTGCAAAACCATCGGAATAACCCAACCATTTTTTTACTCCTTTATTCGACTTCGAATTGGGAACAAAAAAAGTATGCGGAAGAAATTTTTGTGTATCCAACAAATTTATCAGCACATTTTCGGTGGTTCCGTTTGCCACATGAACACCAATTCCGTCGCCGGCAACTTTTTGTGCAATCCGGAATTTTGTTAGCATTCCGCCTCGTCCAAAATCCGAATGTTCCGATGAAATTGCACTTTGCGGCTCTTTTTCATCCAAAGCAATTTGCTCGATGAGTTGTGCATTTTTATCGTTTGGATGAGCACTGTAAACACCGTCGACATTACTCAGCAAAATCAAAGCTTCAGAATTTACCATCGAAGCAATCAAGCCCGAAAGTTCGTC
>JBNKOT010000212.1:0-47518 GCA_050294855.1 Draconibacterium sp.
AAGGATTTAGAAAGTTAAAATTCAAGGTTTGCCCCTTTATTTTTTTATGCTGAATTTCGGTAAGTGAAGTTGGGGAGACAAGGATAAAATTGAAGTAATACTTCTGGAATGTATGGATTTCCAGTATGTTTATCAAATAACCAGGGAGTTATTTTAATCAAAAGAATTCCTCGAGGGTTTTGCCTTGGGGTGCCATATATTCTTCCGTCAGCTGACGGAGAGATGTCCCGAGTTCGGGACAGTGGGGTGAAATAGAGAAAATTCGATTCTCGGCTTTTGTCCGAAATAAAGTTGGCGTAAAACTCCTTGGCTCTGCCACGGAGGTAGTCAACTTTAAGAATTTTCTTTATTGAGGTGTAATAAAAGTTAAATCTCCTTTTTTATTGTCCGAATGCCAAATACTGGTCCAGCACGGTGTCCTGAATGTGGAAGGAATTTTATCGTAATTTTCTTTTTCCCTTTGATTAACTCGGCAGGAATTTCATAAACAATGTCGATAAATTCTCCCGGTTTTTTATTTGAAATATTTTCGATTGCAATAATCGAATCATCCACTAAAATATCGAATGTTTTGCTTCCGGTGTAACCTCCCCAATATTCAACCACCAGGTCGACGGCTTTATTTTGGTCGATTTTCATTTCGCAACTAAACCAACCATCACGATCGACTTCCCTGAATTTGCGGTGTTTATTTTCTCCCACCCAGGTTTTTGAATCTTTAAAATTGTGGTTTCTTTCGGGTTGCATTTCTCCCGGCTGGAAAAAATCGATGGTTGCGCTTTCCAGTTTCTTTCTCCTTTCGAGTTTCTCCTGATATTCTTTTTGATGAATTGCCCAGCTTGTTTTGTCAAAAAGATCGAAATAAACCGAGTATCTGCGTTCGTGTGTGGTATAAAAAGGTTTAAAAACAACATTGCGTGGTTGCCCGATTTTTTCAAGTTGAAATGTATTTGCTTTTCCTTCAACCGGTATTAACCAGTTCGATGGATTGCGGTCTTCGGTTAAAAGAATAGGAACATAATCAAGATCGAAAGCATGTTCGTCCTGTTCCGGCCCCAAATCTCCGGCCAAAACCAGTGGCCCGTATTTTATGGCAACGCGAGTTGAGTCGTCGGGCATCGATTCGAGGTACAAAGAGAATGGGAATTTGGCTTCCACTACATCTCCCGATTTCCATTTCCGGCTGATGTCGATAAAACTTCCGCGAGTTGCTTTTATATTTTCTGTTTTGCCGTTTATGGTGATTTCTGCTCCATTTTGCGCCCAGTTCGGATACCTGATTTTTAAGGTAAATTTTGTGGGTTGTTCCGTTTCTATTTTAAACGATGTACTTTGTTCTTCGGGATAATTGGTTGTTTGTGTGATCTTTACTTTTTTATCTTTCCAATTTAATTCCGATGCAATAAACTGACTAACGTACAATTCGTCGTTGTTGTGAAAGAATATATTTCGTCCGTATTTCGAATGATTTTCCATGCCTGTTCCAACACAACAAGTAAACCATTCGGGATTTTGGTATTCTTTGTGACCGCCCATTTCGAGCGATAAATTGTAAATTACTCTCCCGTCTTTGGGATGTTGCGAAGAAAGAATTTGGTTAAAAAGTGCACGCTCGTAAAAATCGGCAACTACCGGCGACGCATCCCACTGAAATAAATGACGCGAAAGTTTGAGCATGTTATACACGTTGCAGGTTTCTGTAGTTTCGTTGCTCAGTCGGTTTCTGAGTTCATCGGCAGGACCAAAATATTCATGATTTCCGTGGCCGCCGGTTACGTAAGAATGATGGTTGACCACTGTTTCCCAAAAAAAATCAGCTGTTTTTTTGTCGACAGAATCGCCTGTTAATTCGTAACGACGAGCCAAACCAATCAATTTTGGAATTTGTGTGTTGCCATGTTTTCCCGGCAAAATATCGATCTCTTCAGAAAGCGGATCAAGAATTGCTTTGTGATGAAATTTGTACGACATTTCGAGGTATTTTTCATTCCCCGTTTTTGCATACAATTCGGCTAAAGATTCGTTAATCCCGCCATGTTCACAGTTCAGCATTTCCTGAATTTGTACTTCAGAAAGATCAACGATAATTGTATTGAGCCAGTCGGCAAAACGAATATTTATATCGAGCGCTTTTTTGTTTTCGCAAAGATCGTATGCATCAAAAAGTCCGGCCATTACTTTATGCTCGGTGTAATACGGCACCCAAATTCCATTCAGGTCAAAGCCTTTTGCGCGAATATCTCCTTTTGCCACTTCTCCTTCTAGAATTGTTTTTCCGTTGGGGAAAGCGCCGATATATCCTTCGCCATCTGCCATTTGGCAGGTATCCAGTTCACTAACAATGTAATTTACACGATCTAAAAACCGCTGATCTTTTGTAGTTTGATACATTAAAGCACAGGCGCTCAGATAATGCCCCAGACTGTGCCCGGCAATGGTATTGTCTTCCCAGCCGTGGTAATGTTCTGCTTTTGGTTCAAGACCAGCCTCGCTTCTGAATTTTGCCAAAAGCCGGTCGGGCTGATAATTAAAAAGCGACTGAATGTTTAATTCGGTTGCATGTTTAAACGGTCCGTCTAATAAAGTCACATCCGAAAGTTCGAATGGAAGTGCTTTAAAAGAAACTATTTCAGGTCCATCGGTTGAAATTCGGGCCTCTTTTTTTGTGCACGAAAAAATCGAAAATGCAATCAGGAGAATTAAAAATAGCGGTTTAGTTTGCTTCATAGGTTTAAAGATTAAAATCAAGACACAGGAATCGAGATTTAAGACAAGAACTTCATCATTCTTTAGTGATTAATTTGCCAGACGATGAAAGTCTTGAGAATTTCATTTTTATTTTAGGTTTATTTTAACTTTTTCAGTTTAAATATTATCGTAAGGTGCAATTTTCAAATCGCCGTATCCGAATTAGAAACGGATTTTATCTTTTCGTTTATTTTGCTTCCATAATCCAAACACCCGATTTTGGATTATCCTCATAAAATTGCTGTTTTGCAATTATCGCTTCTTTTTCTGTCTGATATGCACCAATAGCAACAATATAAAAATTGCCACGTTTGCCCAGATGAAAGGGTTCTAAACCCTTAGCTTTTAATTCGATCAGATAATTCTCTGCATTTTCTTCGGCTTTAAAACTTCCTCCAACCAAATAAAATTTAGCTTCCACTGTTTCAATTATTTCTGTCGGAGTTGCTGTGGTATCTTCAGCCGCAAGGTTTTCTTCAGAAAGAACAGTTGTGCTGTCTTTTTCAAGCGTATCGATTACGACAACAGGATCCTCCATGATTGCCGGTTTTGTTTTTGTTTCTTTAATGGTTGGCGGTGCAGGATTTTCGGTATTCGATTTTTGATACACATAATAAATTCCCACGAAAATAATTGGAATAAGTGCCAGAATCCAGAGCCAACCTCTGCTTTTTGATTCTTCGGGTGCTTCTTTTTTTGTTTCCGGCACAATTGGTTTTGGCTCCGGTTTTATTGGTTCAGACTTTGAAATCTCTTCAACGATTACTGGTTCAGGAGTAGATTCTGTTGGCTCATTAATAAGCCTTGGAATTTCTTCTTCGATTTCGCTTGTTTTCTCCAGCGAAACGCTTTCAAGACCAAAAGAGTCGAGTAAAAGATTTTCGTCGGCAAAAGCATGCAGTAAAATTTCGTTTTCATCGCTGGTGAACAATTCTCCTGTTTCATCCAAAATTACCCGTTCTCCCTTATCGAGTTGATAAACGATGTTTTCGCGTTCTTTTTCGATTAATTTTAGCGCATCGAAATGAGAAACACTTTCGCCGAGCGCCACCGAACCAACTAAAAGTCCGTCGTTATTTCTGATTTTTTGATTAAAAGAAATTTGTTTTGAAGGTGGTTTTATTTCGTTGGTTTCCGGATTTATTTCGGCCGGTTTATAATTCGAAATAAATGCTCCAAAACCCGGAATAATTACGGTTTCATTTTCTAAAAGTAAGTCGTGTATGTATTTTGCTAAGTTCACTCTTCAATATTTTAAATGTAAATTTAAAAACATCCTTTTGAATTTGTCTATCTTTCAAGAGAAATATTTTATCGATTCCGGCAATTAATATTGTAATTCTGCTATCAACTAAAAATCATTAATTGAGATTTTTAGCCAGTTCTATTATCTTTTTCTATTTTTGATGCAATTACTTAACGCTTCAAAATGAAAAAAATTCTTATTACCGGAGGAGCGGGTTTTATTGGCTCGCATGTTGTTCGATTATTTGTAAATAAATATCCCGATTACAAAATCGTTAATCTCGATAATCTTACCTACGCCGGGAATTTAAATAACCTGAAAGATGTTGAAAATAAATCCAATTACGAGTTTGTAAAAGGCGACATTGTTGACGGTGATTTTATTCAGAAATTATTTGAGGAAAGAAAGTTTGATGGAGTAATTCATTTGGCGGCAGAATCGCATGTCGATCGTTCGATTTCGAACCCAACTGAATTTGTATTTACCAACGTAATTGGAACGGTTAACCTGTTAAATGCAGCAAAACATATTTGGGCAGGTAATTTCGACGGAAAACGTTTTTACCACATTTCTACCGATGAAGTTTACGGATCGTTGGGAGCCGAGGGAATGTTTACCGAAGAAACCAGTTACGATCCGCACAGTCCGTACTCGGCATCAAAAGCCAGTTCCGACCATTTTGTGCGGGCTTATCTCGATACTTTTGGTTTGCCAAGTGTTATCTCGAATTGTTCGAATAATTATGGATCGTATCAGTTTCCTGAAAAGTTGATTCCGCTTTTTATTCATAACATCAAAAATAATAAACCGCTTCCGGTTTACGGGAAAGGCGAAAATGTACGCGATTGGCTTTGGGTTGTTGATCATGCCCGTGCAATCGATGTGATCTATCATAAAGGGGAAATAGGCGAAACTTATAACATTGGTGGTTTTAATGAATGGACCAACATTGACCTGATTAAAGTGATGTGCAAAAAAATGGATGAGAAATTGGGTCGTCCTGCCGGAGAATCAGAAAAACTGATTACTTATGTGAAAGACCGTGCCGGACACGATTTGCGTTACGCTATCGATGCAACAAAAATTAAAAACGAATTAGGCTGGGAACCATCCTTGCAATTCGAAGAGGGAATTGAAAAAACAATTGACTGGTATTTGGATAACACCGAGTGGCTGGATAATGTAACTTCGGGCGACTATCAGAAATACTACGAAAAACAGTATGTAAAAAGATAGAGGTTTACCATCGATATTGTAAGAAATTCCGCCATCGGTACATATTACTGGTTGCGGAATTTTTGTTTCATTAATCGTGGCGAGTGGGGCAGTTGTAAATAATTTTCATGTCGGTAACTTTTTGCTGAAATTCAACTAAGTCATCGTAATCTTCCAAAACCAAAAGTTCGCATCCAATGCAACAATAAACGGTAATGTTTTCAATCAGTCCCTGGCACTGCGGATCGGTCATTAATTGCCAGAAAACGGTTTCTCCGTCGTAGTCTGCCTGGAAAATGGAGACCCTACAAAAACAGTTTTGCAGATCGGCAATCCATTCCGACATCCATCCCATTTCAAACGGATTTTCCGCGTCACATTGATTTCCGTGTCGGTCTTCTTTAGAGCAGCTCAACATGAAAAATAAAAGTATCACCGCAATTATTCGATTCATACCAGCAAATGTATACAATTAACATTCAAAAAATAATACAGTAAAAATTTACAGAACAGTTTTTTATGCTATCTTTGCGCCACATTTTTCAAAATAAAATTAGAAAATATGCCAGTAAAAATGAGACTAGCGCGGCACGGCCGCAAACGTTATGCGTACTATCACGTGGTGATAGCAGACAGCAGGGCGCCACGAGATGGCAGGTACATTGAAAGGATTGGAACTTATAATCCTAACACGAATCCTGCGACGATAGATCTCGATTTTGATAAAGCTTACGAATGGCTAACAAAAGGCGCACAACCTACCGACACCGTTAGGCAAATTTTGTCGTACAAAGGAGTATTGTACAAAATGCACTTAATGGGCGGAGTTAAAAAAGGAGCTTTTGATGAGGCGGAAGCAGAAAAACGTTTGGACAATTGGATTTCTAAAAAAGAAGCAAAAGTTCAGGCAAAAATCGATCGTTTGGCGGGAGACGCAGCTGCGGAAACCCAAAGACAATTGGATGCTGAAACTAAAATCAAAGAAGCAAGAAGCGCAGCAATTGCTGCCAAAAATGCAGATTTAGCTGCTGAGGCTGAAGCAGAAGCAAAAGCTGCTGCCGCCGAAGAAGCGGGAGAGGAAGTTGAGGTTGCAGAGGAAGAAGCTACTGAAGAAGTAGTTGAGGCTGCTGCAGAAGAAGCTACCGAAGCTGTTGCAGAAGAAGCAAAAGAAGATGCACCTGAAAAAGGTGAAGAAGAAGCTCCAAAAACTGAGGGTGCGTAATCTTATAGAAGACAACTCATCTGAAAATAAAAAACCATTCGCCGTAAGACGAATGGTTTTTTTTTGAGTTCAATTACACAAACTTTTCTCGTTTTTGCAGATTGAATAATCCGTACAAAACAAATACAATCATTCCAATCCCGAGAAATATTCGGTTTTTAGAAATTATCCCTTCCCAGATTACTTCGTTCAAATTTCGAGGTATTTCAAACGGATTTAAAAATACATTCCATTGTGTGCGTTCTACCGCATCGATTAATATTAACAAGGCCACGCCAATCAGTACCATTGTCACTGCTGTTCCGTTACCGTTTTTAATTAGGGTTGAAAACATAAAAGACATCGAACCCAAAAAGATAACCGGGTACATTAACTGATAGGCCATTTCGAAAATGTTGATTTTGAATAGTAATATCGAAGCCACTCCGGCAAAAAGCAGGGTGATTAAATACACCAATATATAAATCATAAGCAATCGAATGAGCCAAACTTTATAACGGTAGTTCGGTATTCCAAACAATATTTCGAGCATTCGTGAATCGTCGTCGTTTTGAATACCAAAAACCGAGGGGTAAAAAATCAGCAGGATTGCCGGAAATATCAGGATGTCGTATATTGTACCATCCGATAAATTACCTCCTTGCATTACGGTTGTAATCGATACAAACATAAAAAAGCCAAATGCAGAGAGCAGGAACCAAATAAATTTATTGGCAAATATTATCCTCAAATTGTACCTGATCATTTTTACTGAAATGAGCAGGGTGTTTCTTATATTTAACTTGCTAGCCATAATTTATTCTTTACACAAAATCTTTTAACAAACATAAATAAGCATCTTCGAGGTGTGGAGATACATTCACTGCATCTTCGGTTGGTTTTGTCTGAGCCAAACAACGAACCTTGATATTTTGTCCATCGCGCATATGATGTACGATTAATTGTTTGTTGGCAAAAGTATCGAACTCTTTTGCAGGAATTGTGAATTGCCAAACAAAGTTATTCCCCATATTTACCATTTCGTTGGGAGTTCCAAAATATTTCAGATTTCCTTTGTTGACAACAGCCACCTGATTACACGAGCTGGAAATGTCTTCGATAATATGAGTCGAGAATATTACAATTCTTTCGCGGCTCAATTCAACCAACAAGTTTCTAAAGCGGATTCTTTCGCGTGGATCGAGTCCGGCAGTTGGTTCATCCACCACCAAAATACGCGGTAAATTCAAGAGGATTTGTGCAATTCCAATCCGTTGTTTCATTCCTCCCGAAAACGATCCGATTTTATCGTCTTTCCGGTCGAGCATGTGAACGTTTTTCAGCACATATTCCAAACGCTCGTTTCTTAATTTGGTGTCTTTAATTCCTTTCAAAATTGCCTGATAGTCCAGAAATTCCCATGCCGACATGTTTTCGTATGTTCCAAATGCCTGTGGTAAATAACCAATTAAACCCTGCAACTCTTCGCGGTGTTTTTGCGTGTCTAAACCGTTAATCCAAATCTTACCATAACTCTGCTCCAATATTCCACAAATAATTCGCATCATTGTCGATTTTCCTGCACCGTTTGGTCCAAGCAATCCAAACATACCGGTTTTAATTTCGAGTGAAACACCGTTTAATGCACAGAATGGAGTTTTGTGTTTTCCAATTACAGGAATCGAACGAACCATGGTAAAATAACCTCTTCGGAGTTTACTAAACTTGCCACCAATACGTGCAATGTTCAGGTTTTTGTTTCGAATGTATTGTCCCGAACTGTAGATAACAAGTAGCAAATACCAGATTATTGCGATAAATATTACTGTGCCCAGATTATCCCAACGTCTGAAGAAAATGAACAAGAAAACCAAAGGAACAATCCAGTAAAGAATATTATAAATAATTCGTTTTACTTTTAAATAGATGTTTTTCCCACTTGCCTCGTGTAAGTTCGACAAAACTTGATTGAAGGGAACCATTAACAGGAATGTGTAAAAGAATACAACGTGTGATAATATCCACACCCATAAACTGTTATCGATATAAATAAAAGTGAAATACACCAAAAATCCAAAGAGTGGAATTTGCCATACCAGTTCGGCAAAATCGCGGGCTTTTTTGAAATCTTTTGATAATCCGGCACGCTCTCTTATTTTTATTCCCGATTTCCATTCGCGAACAAAACGAGAATCGCGGTCGTAGATTTTTACAAGTTTTCTGATTTTAATATTGATGGCCACTTTTTCGTCGATAATATCGGCACTTGCCTGACGCAAACTTGTTAAAACAAATGCGATAATTCCGGGTACTAAGATGATCAACAGCATAAAATCCAGCATTTGCCACAGGAATGAATCCACCTCGAAATAGATGTATGCCGAGCCCACAATAAAGACAAGCGCCATTCCGGCTTTTAATGCCCAGTGTAACGATTTAATCCAGTTGAGCGAGTTTTCGAGTCCGGCATAAAGAGTTGGAATAAATACCAAAGTAAGGATGGTACTCAACGATAAACCGCCAATTACGGTGATTGCAAATGGTGCTCCAATTGCACCAACATATTCTGCCTGCCCCATGGCAAGCGGGAACAAGGCAACAATGGTGGTAATTGCAGTAATTAATATCGGGCGAACACGCGATAGTCCGGCAGACATCAGTGCCCGCGATTTCCGGAATCCTCTTTTTCGGAGGATATTCGTATAATCGATCAGAATGATTCCGTTGTTCACCACCACTCCAATCAGGATAATAAATCCCATTAAAGTATTGGCATTAAACAAACTGTTTCCGGTAAAAATCAGTGCAAGGAAAGAACCAATTGCAGCCAGTGGTATCGAGAATAAAATTACAAACGGTAATGAAACGGATTCGAATACCGAAGCCAGAATCATAAAAATCAAAATAAAAGCTGCTGCGATCAGGAAGTAGAATTCAGAATACTGATCCTCTTCGTGAATCACTTCGATGGCAACTCCCGCAGGCAATTTATACGAACTTACAATGTCATCGATTTCCAAACGGTAGGCCTCTAAAAGATCTTTCGACGACTCAGCTTCCTGAACAAAACTGTAGGTTAATTCGATTTGTTTTTCCTGGTTGACACGTGTAATACTTGCCATTCCGTCGGCATAAATCAAATCGGCAACATCCTGCAAATCGTAGGTTGCACCCTGATTATTGCTGATCTGCAAACGACGTAAATCTTCGATTCCTTTATCGCTAACGTCTTCTTCTTCTCCGAAAAGATCTTCTTTTATAATGATGTCGTATTCTTCGTTGCCCTGATTAAAAGCAACATTGGCAGAAAATTCTCTGGAGAATGAATTTAATTCTGAAGCGATATTTCCAAGGTTGAGTCCATATTCTGTTAGCAAAAGCTGGTTAAAATAAAGGTGAACTTCAGGACGATTGCTGGCGACACTAATGTTTGCCCGGCGAATGGATTCAAGATCTTCGACATAATAAAGCAAATCGTCGGCCACGCCTTTCATTACATCGAAGTTCGATCCTTTAATTACAACACGTTCCTGATTACTTCCAATCCCCATGAATGCGGTAAATCCCTGGGTACCAGAACGGCCACCGCCGCCGCCACCTCTGAAACTGGCGCTCGAAGTTGGTGGTGTTAAACTAATTTCAGCCTGCGAAATACTTCTTACTTTTTCTTCTACTTCAGACTTAATTTCTGCAATCGACCGATCGTCGATGTCTTTATAATCGTCTTTTAGAATGAAGGTTAAATTGGCTTCTTCCTGTTCAATTCTCGAAATCAGATCTTTTTTCTCTTTTATTTCGGCCAATCGGTTTTCAACTTCGGTAACCACAAGGTCGGTTGATTCCAAAGTAGATCCGGTGGGCATTGTAACATATACCGAAAACTGAGTTTCTTCAACTTCTTCGAGGTTATTTACACTAATGGCCAGCACCACAAACACCGTAACAAAAAACAATACAATCGCTCCGATTATTGTTTTGGCCGGTGCACGCATACTTGCTTTCAGCAGTAAAATATATATTTGAATGATCCGGTTGTTCGTGGTTACTTTTTCGTAAAAAATGTTGTGTTTTCGTTTTCCTTTTAACAAGACATGTGCGGCCATTGGAATTAACAACAGCGCCACAATTAACGAAATCATTAATGTTGAGATGATGGATACTCCAACATGTTTTCCCAACAATTTAATCATGTAGTCGGACGAAAATACAAAGGGTAAAAATACCGTAACCGTTGTTAAAGTGGCTGCAACAATCGATCGCCAAACTTCTGTTGTACCTTGCGTTACAGCCTGCTCAGGGTTGTATCTTTTTCCCGAAAGCCGGTATATATTTTCGAGCACAACAATACTATTGTCGAGCAGCATTCCGATAGCAAGTACCAGTCCAACCAGTGTTAAACTATTAATCGAAATGTCGAATAAATAAAACAGGTTGAATGCTGTTAAAACCGAAATAGGAATCGCCCAGGCAATCACAATTACAATACGTGGATTTTTCAGGAACATCCACAAAATAAAAATGGCAAGCAAGCCTCCAACCAGCGCCAGTTGTATAATCTGGTCGATGTTTTTCTCCATGACTTCGGCCGAGTTGGTTTGCACCACAATTTCTACGTCTTCGCGAGCCAGTTTCCGATTGAGTTCCTGAAGCTGATCTTCAACTTTGTGCGAGAGATCGATGAGGTTGGCTTCCGAGCTGTTTACCAGAATAATAGAAACCGCATCGAGTCCGTTTACGCGCGAAATTGTTTCAACTTCTTTTACTCCAAAAAATACGGTTGCAACGTCTTTTAAATAAATCGGACCTTCAGCCACAATAATGTTTTCGATGTCGGTAACATTATCGTATTCGGCGGTTACATGTACAAAATATTGTTTATTTGAATCGTGCAAATATCCTGCAAAAGTTCGGCTGGTAGAGTTTTGCACCACCGCATTTCTAATTTGCGAAGGTGTAATATCGTAGGCCTCGCAGGCAGCTGCATTATAACTAACTTCGATCGAACGTTCTTGTCCGCCGTAAACTGTTACAGAAGCAATTCCGTCTATGTTTTCGAGATCGGCAGTAATTTCCTCGTCAACAATATTTCGTATCCGATCGGTACCACCGCTGCCACGAACCTGCAGTTCCATAAACTGGTTGGTAAGCTGCTGAATATCGACTTTATCGACACGAACCGTAAAATTCTCGTTGAGACTGCTGGTTACCAGATCGATTTTTTCCTGTAATTTGGGTAAGGTGTATTTGGTATTTACATTCTGTTTAAAGTTGACCTGAATAGAAGCACTTCGGTTATTGATAAACGACTCCATGCTTTCTATTCCTTCCATCGTGCTTATTGCTCCTTCAATCGGAATAACCGCCTGGTTTTCCATGTAGCTCGGATCGACTTCGATTCGGGAGCCGATCTGAACATAAAGCATTGGAAGCTCTGCATTGGGAATTAATTCAACCGGCAGCTCCTGACAGGATTTATACCCCAAAAGGGTAAATCCAATAAAGAGCATGCTGATGAATATTTTTCTATTTATGATGAACTTCATCCTTGATAATTCTGTGTTAATTTTGCTCTGGAGCAACTTCTTGTTTCCTAACAAATAATCCTTTAAAACGGTCGAGCACGTCGTAAACGCAAGGTATTACAACCAGTGTCAGTAAAGTAGAAGTGATTAAACCTCCGATTACTGCCAGTGCCATTGGTGACCGTAAAGAAGCACTTTCTCCAAAACCAATGGTAAGTGGGAGCAAGGCCAGAATGGTTGTTAAACTTGTCATTATAATTGGGCGGATACGTTGTTGCCCGGCTTGTACAATGGCATCTTTTCTGTTTATGCCTTCGCGCATTAACTGATTGATTCGGTCGACCAAAATAATGGAGTCGTTCACCGCAATTCCCACCAACATAATTACACCAATTATTGCCATAATGTTGAAGGTCTGACCCATAATAAAAAAGATCAGAATACTTCCGACAACGGCCAGCGGAATGGTTAGTAATATGGTAAAAGGATGAATAAGCGATTCGAATTGCGAGGCCAAAACCATATAAACCAATACAATTGAAAGTAGCATGGCGGTAATCAACATTGAAATCGATTCCTGACGTTTTTCTTCTTCACCCGTAACGGCGATTCTGTAATCGGGTAATAAATCGATGGACGCAGTTGCCAGCCTGATTTCTTTTGCGACGTGGTCGAGTGCCACATCGGGTTGCATTTGTGCGGTAACTTTTCCGATTCGATTTTGGTTTCTTCGGAAAATTTCTTTTGGTGAAGTGGCGTACGAAATATCAGCAATTTCGTTTAATCTGAAAACCTGGGTTCCCGAATTAATAATTAACTGGTTGATGTCGTTAATTCCTTTTTCCGGAATTTTTATGGTAATGTCTTGCATTTCACCGCCTCTTTCGAGTTGCCCGGCATTTTTGCCTTCCAACTGATCCTGAATTTGTGAAATTACCGTGTTGATGTTTACATTGTACATTCCGGCACGCATGCGGTCTACTTTAATTTCAACTTCGGGAGCACCGTTTTCAATACTTGTCTGAATATTCAACAGGTTGTCGATGCCTTCCATTTTTTCTTTCACCTGAGTTACTATTTTTTCGATTTCGTCAAGATCTTCGCCACGCACTTCCACAACAACAGGAGCTTCATCGGTTCCTAAAATGGCTTTTAACGCACTTTCATCTTGTGTGAAATTAACTTCTAATCCATCGATATTCTTGGTTAATTTATCGATTACTGCAATTGCCTGAGAAGTGTTAACACTGGCTTCGGGTGTTAACATTACCCTGATTTCTCCGGTGTTTTCTCCCTCGAAAATTGAAGTCTCACTGCCTTCGATTCCTGATGAAGGACCGGCTTGTGTGTATATATTTTCCAGGTTATCACCTAAATAATCGATTAGAATATTCTCGATATTTTCAACAGTCGCTTGTGTACGTTGAAGTTCGGTTCCTTCCGATAATTTTACTTTAACGGTAAATTCCCGTGTTTCTGTTTTGGGCATAAATTCGGTTCCAATCATGGGAACCAACAAAAATGCAGCAACAATAGCACCGGTAGAAATAATGATTACCAACCATTTTGCTTTCAGTATTTTTTCGAGAAAACGGCCATAACCGCCAACCCGAACCGATTTACTTTTTACAGGAGCTTTTTTGTTCCGGTAAAAACGGTGGTACATCATTGGTATCAGAAAAATTGCAACCAACAACGACGAAAGCAGCGAAAATGCTACGGTCCAAGCCTGGTCTTTAAATAATTCACCGGTTGCGCCGTGCATATATACGATCGGTAGAAATACAATAATTGTTGTTAGAGTTGATGCTGTAATGGCACCACCAACCTGTGCAGTTCCTTGAACGGCAGCATCCTTAACACTCATTCCGTTTTCATGATTTCTGAAAATATTTTCCATTACAACAATGGCGTTGTCGACCAACATTCCGGCTCCTAAAGCCAAACCACCCAAGGTCATAATATTTATGGTAAGATGGTTGAAATACATCAGGTTGAAAGTGGCAATAATAGAAATTGGTATGGCAACACTAACAATTAAAGTAGTTCCAAAACGGCGAAGGAAAATGAAAAGAATAACCACGGCCAAAAGAATACCCAGTAACGCAGTTTCTTCAACTTCGTCGATGGCTGCACTAATAAATTTACCTTGGTTGCTAACGCGTGTTAACTGGTATCCGGGAAGTGCTTTTTCGATGTTTGCGAGTGCTTCGTTAATTTGTTCGACCGATTTAACAGTGTTGAATTTTGTTTCTTTGTAAATGGAAAGCCCCAAACAACGTTTGCCGTTTAAGTTTACAATGTTTGCAGGTTCTTTGTTTCCCAAACGTACGTTGGCAACATCTTTTAAATAAATGGGTGCACGCTCCGAGGTATTTGTAACATCGGTAGTGGCAGCTACATTTTTATATCCTACAATTAAATTATCAAAGTCGTCGACGTCCTGAAGCATCGAAACACCTTTAACAATGTATTGCATGCCCATTTCGCTGATTTGCCCGCCAGAAACATTTTGATTGAAATTTTGAATACGTGCACTCACATCGTCCATGGTGAGGTTTTGCGACTCTAAGCGGTAATTATCGGTTTCAATAATCACTTCGCTTTCTTCTTGTCCCGAAATTTCAACTTCGGCAACTCCTTCTAGACGAACCAATTCGTTTCGAACGTAGTTTTCGGCTACTTTACGAATCTCATTCATGTCTTCAATTTCTGAATGAGTAAGTCCGATGATCATTACCGGACTGGTATTTGGATCGTGTTGTGTAATTTTCAGGTCGTCGATGCCCGAATTTTGCATGCTTGAATTTAAAGCTTTCTGTAAGTCGAGAAAAGCTTCGTCCATATCTTTTCCCCAGGCATATTCGACGGTTATTTGTGCCGAACCAACCCTCGAAATGGAAGTTACCTGTGTAACATTCGACTGGCGAATTGCCAAGGCCTCAATGTTTTCTACGTATTGTTTTTCCATCTCTTCCGGTGGTCTTTCACCCGATTTAATTTCCACAAATATACGTGGCGAATTCAGGTCGGGAAAAAGATCAACCCCCAATTTGTCGTAAGAGATGTATCCCAGGAGAATTACTCCAAGAACGGCCATCAAAACGGTTACCGGGTAATCGACAGAAAATTGTGTTAATTTCTTCATTGTCCTTATTTTCTAGTTTTTACCTGGTCGCTTTATAGAATCACTTTTACTTTCGAGTTGTCGCGGAGCGTTTCAAATCCTTTAATAATTAAACGGTCGTTTGGTTTTAACCCTTCTGTTACTTCAATATTATCCTGGTTGTCGATTCCGGTAGTAATCCTGCGGTCTTCGGCGGTGCTGTTTCTTCCAACTACAAATACATATTTTCCACGGTTTCCGCTAAGGATAATGTTTTTAGGAATAACAATGGCACTGTCTTTTTGAGCGGTAATAATATTTGCCTTTACAAACATTCCGGGACGTAAAGTTAAGTCTGGATTGTTGATTTGTAATTTACCGGCAAAAGTTCTTGTTTCGGTGCTGATTATAGGCGAAAGCTCGCTTACTACACCGGCAATTGTATCTTCGGTTAATGTATAGTTGGTAATGATAACGTTCTGTCCGATTTTTATTTCTGAAAAACTTTTTTCTGGAAGGTTAATGTCGACATACATTTTTTCGTAACTCATTAAACTTACCATCGGCTGGTTTGCTGTAACTCTTACTCCTTCAGTATAATAAGGCAGTTCAACAATAACTCCTGAAAAGGGAGCAACCACTTTCATTTTTGCCAATTGAATTTCTGCCCTTTCAAAATCGTACTGTGTGTTTATTTTTGATACTTCTGAATTCCGAAGTTCGCGCAAAGTTACACCGCCTTTTTCGTACAACGATTTTTGCTTTTCGTATTCTTGTTCAGAAATGTCGAGGTTCAGTTTTTTCGATTCCATGGCAATGCCATTTACATATTCTTCGTCGATTAAACGAACAATAACCTGACCTTTTGAAACACGGTCTCCCAACTTGAATTTTTTTCCGGTTGCCGGATTTGTTAACAGTTCGTATTCGCCGGCAATTTCCGAATTTAATTGAGTTTCGGCATGAGCTTTTGCTGTTCCGGTGGTATTAATGAATTGTTGAATACTTTGTTTTTTAACATTCTCGACAGAAACGGGCACAGCTAGATCTGCAGCTTCAGAAGGTGCCTGATTGTTGCAGGAAAATGCAAATCCGGCAACTGCAATAAGTAGAAGTAATTTTATATTTTTCATTTTTTAAGTTTTTTCAGGTTTATTTTTCTTGTTCCGATAAATATAATTCAGCTGGTACAATTTCGGTGTTGGTCACAAAATCGTACAAGGTTTGTATTTTCAGGTTTAATAATTCTATTTTATAATCGATTAATGCTTGTTGGTAAGCAATTTTGCGTTGCGAAAGCTGGGTTTGAAAGAGGTTTAAATCCATACCGGTTAAATCTCCGTTTGCATATCTTTCGAGGTTGATTTCGTATGTTAACTGCGCATTGCTTTCACTCTGTTTGGCAATTTCGATCTGGTTGAGTTGGTTTTGCAAGTTTCGGTAAACTTGACGGATACCCACAATAATTTGTTTTTTCTCTTCCGAAAGGTTTAACTCCTGCGATTTAATTCCTGCTTCTGCCGCAGCAATTCGTGCCTTTTTTTCGCCCCAGTCGAAAAGCGGAATATTAAAACTTAAAGCTACCGACGGACTGCTAGTCGGATTATTAAAAATCTGATTTAAGTTTTGATTGTCTCCGGTAATACCGACACGTAAATTTAAATCGCCTCTGAATTCGTTTAACGATTTTGTTTGAATCAGGTCGAACTGACTTGATTCGATGTCTATTTCGCGCTGACGGAGTTCCATTCTCGAATTTAATCCGTTTTCTGTTGCCTTGTCTAAATCGACAGCAACCGGGTTGGCACTTATATCAGCAAGAATAACAATGTCTTCGTACAAATCCATACCCAGGTATAATTTTAACTGGTCTTTGGCATTTTCGAAAGTTACCTGGCTGTTTTCCAAACTCGATTTTGAAGTGGCAAGGTTTAACTCAGCCTGGTATAATTCTTCGCGTGCAGCAAGTCCGGCGTCTACTTTATTTACGATGATGTCGTAACTTTTTTGCGTGTTTTCGAGTTCCTCTTTTGCAATGCTGAGGTTCATCTGAGTCATGTAAACATTGTAAAAAAACTGGGTTACATTTCGCTCCAGATTTAAACGTTGCATGGCATAACTAATGTTTGCATTTTCGAGGTTTAACTCAAGTTCTTTCAATTGAAGTTTTAGCCTGTTGTAAGTAAAAAGTGGCTGATTTAGGTTTAAATACAGGTTATTGTAAAACACTTCACTTTCCGAAGTTGTTCCGGCAGTAGAATTACTGCTTTGCCAGCCAAATTCATTCGATAACGAAATGGTTCCATCGGTAATCAGAATTGGTTGCGAAACCAAAAATCGTGCGTTTGTACTTATGTTTTCGTTGGTGTACCATTCCGAAACACGACTGTCGAACCGACGTTGGTTGCTGTATTCTACCGGATTCAGATCGAGCGAAAATCGTGACTTTAATGCTGCCCGCTGCGCTTCAAGGTTTTTCTGAAAACGCTCGAGATTTAACACTGATTGTTGCAAGTCGGGGCTTCCTGTTTCGGCTATCGATAAAGCTTTATCGAGTGTAATTGCTTCCTGCGCAAAAACAGCTGATAAACCAAACAGAAAAGTAAAAACAAGCAATGTAGTTTTTTGAAATTGTTTAAAATTTAGTTTTCTCATTATTGTATTGTTATATGTTTTTATATCTCCACTAATTTTACGGCATCGGCATAAATCATTCTTAATTCCGATTTATTGGTTAATACGATTTTTGCGGTATCGGGTGAAAAGAAAAACGATCCTAAATGGTTCCATCCGTTTTCGGCATTCTGAACCGCCAATGCAACATCTTCTTCTTCGCCATCGCTATAAATAATAAAATTGTATTCCCCTTTTTCTTCGCCCCGGTCGCGGCCGCGCTGACGTCCTTTGTACAGATGATAATAAACATCGTAGTAGCCTTCTTTTTTGAGTGGTACATTCCAGGTTGCACTTAAGTTTCCTTCGCTACCTTTAATATAATACGCCGACCGTACGTATGCACCATAAAAATCGGTACTTGTGGTTGCGGTCCAGTTTGTTGGAGGACGCCACCAGTTAACACCGACATATTTTAAAGTATTCTCTTCTTCTGTTACAATTAATTTTTCGAGTAAACTTTTATTTTCCGAACTGGTAATTACAAATTCAGGATCTTCGTTGTCGACAATAATTTCTCCGGGAAGCATGTTTTGAACAGAGATGTCTGAAACAACTTCTTTTTCTACCGGTTTTGCTTTTGGGTCTTCAGGAATATCTCTGAAAAAGTTCATCATGGTTTGCGGGATATTTTTTGAAGTCATTGTATTAACGATTACCATTCTTGGATCTGCATCCAGAATATAACTCAAATCTTTGGTCTGTCCGGCTTCGAGATAAATAAGTTTATTGATCATGTCGTCGCCGCCACCGCCATGACCTCTTCCTCGGCCGGGACCACCACCACCCAAACGGAACGAAAGTTTAACCAGTCCTTCCACGTCGGAGAAATTGGTGATTTTTAACGAAATCATCGATTTCATTGCATCTCCAGATTTTACTTTTACTGCTTTAATTGGCGATATTAAATAACCCGGAAGTGCTTTGGCTTTAAACCAGTCGTCCATCATCGGAATGAGTTCAATTCCGAATTTTTCATCGATTTTGTGATCAAAGTCTTCGAAAGAAATATTCTTGAATTTATTTTCATCTAGAATTCCTTTCAAAAATTCTGCAAATTCTTCTTCGCCTGCTTTCCACTGAATCATCGAAAACAATACGTCGCCCTTCAGTTTAATTACATTATCTACAATTTCCAGTTGTTCGGGATCAGCAAGAATCTGTTCAAAAGTATTGTCCTGAAGTGCAATGTTTGCATTTACATCCGGATTTTCGCCTCCGCCCATGCTGCTCATAAAAACAGAGCTCATATCGGAAGACTGACTTTTTAAATAAGCCTCGAAAATGCGGTTGGTAATTGGCCACTGATCGGATTGAATGTTGTTTTGAAAATTGTACAACAAAGGGAAAATAAAATAAGGATTTGCAATCTGTTCCATTTGCATATTTCCGCGTCTATAGTTTCTGTCGACATTGTTTTCGGTTGTGAATGTTCGGATGAAGTTGCCAAAAACGTTAATTTCTTTATCGAGTGGAGTCATTTCGCCGGCCTCTCTTCTCCAGCGACCCATATATTTTTTCTGATTTTCGAAATCGGCTTCCCGAATCATAAAACCTTTTTCAGGAACGAGAATTTGTTCGGGCTGAACAAACTCCTGATGCGACGACCACATTCTTTCGAAGGTTTTAAACTGTGCCGGTACTTCAACAATAGAAAGTCTTTTGGGTACATACTCAAGTTTGTAGTTTCGGTTGAAATCCAAAAATCTTTCATTCAAAATAGTCCCTAAAGTATCTTGCGATTCTTTAAAAGCATCATTAAAATAATCGTGTCCTTTGTAGTACCAAAGTCCATAAACCAGGCTGTCTACTTCAATCGTTTTTTGTTCGTAATCGCCAATGGCAATTGTAATTTGTGTTAATGGATGCTCATTTTCGAACCTAAATTCGCCGGCTGCAATTTCGTTGATTTGACCTTGCGAAATCGCTTTTAATCCTGCTTTTGTTTTTACCTGAAGTTGGAAATTAATAAACTCAGGCTGATACCAGCTCACATTCTTCGAACTGTAGGTAACACCTGTTTTGGGGTACCAGTTTGATTCCGGTGAAAGTAAAAGATATTCGGGAGTTATAAAGGCAAATCGTTTATCGACATTGATTACAAATTTTCCATATTTCTCCTGACGAACTTCCTCTGCAATGTCGAGATAACAAAGTGCCTCATTTATATTTCCTGAATATGTAAATTCAACGCTTGCTTCTTCTTCGGGTTTTAAATCGACATTGTCGGAAATAATGATCAGGTGTTGTTCGCGTAAAAACGGAACAGTATTTCCATTGAGTTTTAATTCCGAAATTTTTAATCCATTATTTAAACTGAAGATTAGTTTCTCAATGTTTGTTGCCTTTGTATTTTTAAGCTGTATTGTTGTTTTTACCTTGATTGTTTGACCCAGATGCTCCAGTAAAATCGACTGACTTGTGGTGGTTGGGGTTGCCTCCTGAACATATTTATTGTTGAGCTCCACTATTTGGGTACGCAGTTTGTCATTCTGTTTAAACTGGTTGATGTGTTTGTAACCCAAATAACCGCCGCCACCAATTAATACAATACTTAAAATTAAGGAAATGTAGGTCATCGATTCCGACTGTGGAAGACGTTTTAAAAGGAAAATGGTAAGAAAAATAAATCCTAATCCTAAAGCAAAATAAATTCCACGGTGAGCAAGAATTACCGACATATTTCCAAATCCAATAATATCGGAACTCAACATCGGAATGTTGTAGGCCATGTAATCGAAAATGTAATAGAATTTAGCTTGCAGCACAAAAAGGGTGATTCCTATGTAACCCAGCACTAAAACAAAAGTGATGGCCTGATTACGAATAACACTCATTAAAAGGAACGAAAGTCCCATTATAAATATTAAGGTTGGCACACTGATTAAAACCAGATAAACACCGTACGAAATCCAATCGATGGAAGTGCCTTGTGCCAGTGCATTAAATATTAAAGCCATGAGTACAACAGCAAAATTCAGTACCAAAAATACCTGCAGGTTTCCCCAGGTTTTGCCAATTACATATTCTCCGTTGGTCATCGAGCGCATGTAAATTACTTCGGTAGTGTCTAGTTTTTTATCGCGTTTTAAAAAATCGGATGCCAGAAAAACCGCAATAATTGCTTGCGCAACGTTTAAAATTAACAGGTTAAAATAGGGGATGGCACTCGGAATACTTCTGATAGCCCAGCCTTGATCTCCGCCACCTTCGATTACCATTCCGAAATTCATACCGAACAATACAAGGAGCGATAATATTGTAAATATCCTGAAAAACCAGCTTCGCAAAAGAGTTTTGCGTTCGTATTTTGCGATCGAAAATATGTTGTGAATTGAAATCATTGTATCAAATTTTAACTTTTAAGCGTTCGACCATTTATTTAATTTATTCTCCATAAAATGTACATAAGCATGTTCGAGATTCGGGTCAATGGCTTTTCCCTGGAATTTGCCAATATCGTCGGCAACCACCTGAACTTCCCACCCTCCATCGATGGGGATGGTAGATATTACTGGGAATTTTTCATTGATTTCCAAATATTCGGCTTCGGTAGCTTCTATTTGCCAAACATGACCAACGGCTTCTTTTACCAAATCTTCGGGAGAACCCGAAAAGGCAAGTTTGCCGGTATTTAATAGTGCCATATTATCGCAGGTACTCGAAATGTCGCCAACAATATGTGTCGAAAGAATAATGATAACATCTTTTGCACTAATGGTAGAAAGCAGGTTTCTGAAACGAATCCTTTCTTCGGGATCCAAACCTGTTGTAGGTTCATCGACAATAATAATTTTTGGATTATTGATTAGTGCCTGAGCAATTCCGAGTCTTCGTTTCATACCTCCCGAAAGTTTATTTGCATTGCGGTCGCGGGCCTCGAATAAACCCACTTCTTCGAGCATCAAATCAACGGCGGTTCTTCGTGCTGCACTATTTTTCATGCCTGCCAAACGGGCAGCATAATCTAAAAATTCGTAGGTTTTTAATTTGGAAAAAAAACTGAAATCCTGGGGTAGATAACCCAACATCGAACGAATTTCTCTTCTGTTTTTTGCTAAATCCAAATCGTTCACCAAAACACGTCCGCTTGTCGGTTTCATGAGTGTAACCAATATTCGCATTAAGGTCGATTTTCCGGCACCATTCGGACCCAGTAAACCAAACATTCCGTTTGGAATTTCAAGGTTTAAATTTTTTATCGCATAACTGCCTTTGCGGTAAACTTTATTGAGTTCTTCAATTTTTATTTGCACAATCTTCTTTTATATTGGTTTAACACTTGTGTTGGACTTGTTAGTTGATTAAAAGTTTAATCTGCACATTTTATTTGCACATTTTATTTCAAAAGGATAAACGGGATATAAAATGAAGAGTGTAGTTCTGTGAAATGTGCTGATTTGCTGCATTTTGGTTTTGTTTAGGTCGTAGTAAGTTTTTATAGCTTTTGGATAAAAAATAATACAATATTCTTTTGTGCTGAATTTTTTTAGGTCAACGCTTTTAGAAATTGGGTAAGCGATGATTTTTACACGACAAAAAAAAGGCTTCTGACAACTCAGAAGCCTTGAATAGTTGATAGCCGATCAACTTATAACTGAACAAAAAACCAGTGTTCGTTGATTTGATCAGTAAGTAAAATGTCGTATTCGCCTTTTGGTAATTTCGACATGTTAATACATTTCTGAATAGCCATTTTTTTACCCAGGTTAACACACGAAATTTGTTGACCATTTTTGTAAATGTTTAAATACACACTTTTTAATGGCACATTTAAATGCGAAACATTTAGTTTGCAATCGTTCAATTTAAAATATGGCTCGTATTTCCGTTCGGTGTCGCTAATTTTTATTTGCTTTTTCGAAACGTTTAATTCGCGTGCTATACTTTGGTTGCCGTAATTAACACAAACATTGTAGTTTCCGTTTCCTATTTCCGAAAAATCGAAAATTTTGCTGAATTCTGCTTGTGGATTTTTGGTGCGTTTAAAATACAATACATCTCCATTTTCGTCGCAAACCATTATTTCGAGTGTATTAACAAAATCGGCTTTGTAGGCGATTAGTGCTTTGTGGTCGTCGGTTTTAATAATGTTCAGCTTTGGAACATCGGAGGCAAATCCTACTGCTGCAATAAGAATTGCCAGGACAGCAAGTGTCCAATTTTTTGTTTTCATGACTTGTTTTCTTTAATTGTTTCAATATTATGACACACAAATTTACGTCGATGTTACACCCAATGTGGGCTTATTAGACCAATGGCAGCTGCGCAGCGGTCAACGTGTTCAGAAACTCTGTGATCGCCATACGTACCTGAAAAACGGATTTTCAACATTAAAATCAAAAAAAAGAGAGAATTCTGCAATTGCAGAATCCTCTCTTTTTTGAATAAATATCTTTATTTATTTTTTAATGTTGTATACAAATTCGTTGTTGTAAGAACTTAATATAACGGTGTAATCTCCAGCATTAAGTTTCGACAGGTCATAACCTGAAGTCAGGTTGAATTCTTTGCCAATTTTGGCCTGGTATACTAATTCTTTTTCGTAGTACAGGTTAAATTTGAAATTCTCTTTATCGAAATTTAAATACGAAAATTTGAGTGTATTGCCGTCGAAAGCAAAAAATGGATCAAATCGAAGTTTCGATTCGCCAACCGAAATTCCACTTTGGCGTACTACGAAATTTCTGGACAACTTAGTATCGTTAATTTTTAAATCCATTACATAGTTTCCGTTTTCCAGATTTTCGAAATCAAATGTTTTTTGATAATCGGTTAGTTCTTTGGCAGATTGTTTATAGTAAACTAAATCGCCATTTTCGGCATGAATGCTCAATTCGAAAAATGCTGCCTTTTCATTGGTGATCGACACGATTGCTCTGTCTGCTGTTACAGGAACAACACTCATTTTAGGGGTCTCTACTGCAGTCGCAATTGCTACAATTGCCACCGCTGTTGCGGTAAGTAATAATTTAATTGTTTTCATAACATTCATTTTTTGTTTTCATTTGAATGACAGCACAAACATAATATGTTTTACAACATAATGCTGTAAAACATGCGTTAAGGCTTCATTAAATAAATGTAATGTAAATATTAAACGCGGAGAATTTGTTATCAAGAGATATAATAGTCATAAAATCAGGACTATAGTAGAATTGGTTGATTTATATCAAAAAATATGCCAAGAAAGTGCATCACATTGAAGATAATAATTATATAACTTTTAGCGAATGGATTTTAGGTACGGTATTAATTGTCATAACGAATTTATTATGTGGCCAACCGGATTATTTATGGCATATGGGTTTTATTTTCGCAAATCAGAATATTATGTTTCGCGTGGTTACTACAAAGCCGGATTTAAGTTTTATTTTCGTGACTTTTTCGGCATTGCACTTATTCGGGCCATTCCCTTATTTCGTGCCGATGTTGTTGAATTTGGAATTGGATACAGAATTAAATGAAAATACAAATATTGCAACTGCTAGATGGAGCAAAAGCCGCAAAAGGACTAACTGTTATTATCGATGTGTTTCGAGCTTTTTCGACGGCTTGCTATGCTTTCGATCGGGGGATCGGGAAAATTTATCCGGTTGGAAACATTGAGTTGGCCTATCGATTAAAAGAAAATAATCAGGCATTTATTTTGGTTGGCGAGCGAAACGAAAAAAAGCCCAAAGGTTTTGATTTTGGAAATTCACCCTCGCATTTGGATGGTGTAAATCTAAGCGGAAAAACAATGGTGCATACCACCAGTTCGGGGACACAGGGGATTGCTAACGCTACCAAAGCTACAGAAATTATTACCGGAAGCTTTGTGAACGCGTCGGCAATTGTGCGTTACATTCAGCAAAAAAAGCCGGAAACGGTTTCGCTGGTTTGTATGGGTTACGCCTGCGAATATCCAACCGATGAGGATACGTTGTGCGCCGAATTTATTAAAAACGAACTCGAAGGAAGAGCAAACGATTTTGTAAAAATGGTGGAAGTGATGCGCTTGGGATCGGGAGCACGTTTTTTTGATCCCGAAAAACAAAGCTGGTCGCCACAAAAAGATTTTGAATTTTGCCTCGACCTTAATCGTTTTGATTTTGTTTTGAAAATTGAAAAAGAAAATGAACTAAATTATCTTCGACAGATAAATATATAGAAATCCTGGAGCCGTAAGATTGCTTGTCGGGCTAGGCTGAAAACAGGGGTACTTACTAAAAATAAACTCGCCTTTATGAAAAAATACAACTTCGATGAAATCGTTCCACGCGAAGGAACAAACTGTTTAAAATACGATGCCCGCGAAATGTTTTTTAAATCTAAAGACGCACTCCCGCTTTGGGTGGCCGACATGGATTTTAAGACACCCGATTTTATTATTGATGCCATTAAAAAACGAGTTGATCACGAAATATATGGATATACTTTCCGATCGGAATCGTATTATAATTCAATAATAGATTGGATGAAACGGCGCCACAAATGGACGATTCAGAAAGAATGGATTTCTTTTAGTCCGGGTGTGGTTTCGGGTTTAACGTATTGCATCGATATTTTTTCGAAACCCGGCGATGGCGTAATTGTTCAGCCGCCGGTGTATTTTCCGTTTTTCGATTCGGTAAAAGGAACAAAACGTAAAATGATCGAAAATCCACTCAAAATCGAAAACGGCCGTTATACTTTCGATTTTGAGGATCTGAAATTGAAAATCACAAAAAACACAAAATTATTGTTGTTGTGTAATCCCCAGAATCCGGGAGGAATGGTTTGGACGCACGAAGAATTGACTGAACTTACTTCAATTTGCCTCGAAAATAATATCATGATTATTTCGGACGAAATACATTCCGACCTTATTTTTAAAGAACAAAAACACATTCCGCTTGCCAGTATTTCTGAGGAGGTTGCAAAAAATTGTGTGGTGTTAATGGCGCCAAGCAAAACCTTTAATGTTGCCGGTTTTTCGTCTTCGCTGGTTATTATTCCAAACAAGAGAAATTTTGTTCGTTATGAACGTGCAATCGGCGTTGGTCATTTGGGTATGGGAAATATTTTTGGAACCATTGCCATGGAGGCAGCCTATAAACACGGCGATGAGTGGCTCGAACAATTGCTCGACTATTTGTGGGAAAATTATTGTTTGCTTGAAGAATTTTTCAAAATAAAATTACCACGTGTAAAAGTGATGAAACCCGAAGCAACGTATTTGATCTGGCTCGATTTTACCGATTACGGAATGAAAAATGATGATCTGATGAAGTTTACGATCGAAAACGCAAACGTTGCATTAAACGATGGTGGCCGTTTTGGAACCGGTGGCGATGGCTGGTTGCGGATAAATATTGGTTGCCCCAAAAGTACTTTGGTTGCTGCACTCGAAAGATTGGAAAAAGCGTTTGGATAATTTTACAGAACTATTCTTTGAACAGAATAATTTTTGTAATCATCAGGTTTGGTACGGTTTCGGCAAGCGTATTTAAAATCAGTTTTCTGTTGTTGCTGTCTTCGCGCATCACATGAAATTTTACCTAAATACCTTCGCCTGGAATCCATTTCGAGCTGCATTTCGTTTTTGTGCCAGGCAGTTCCGTGAGCGTCTTTTCAAACGCCGTGGCTTTTAATTGGTACTTTTGTTTGTTCGAAATTTCGATCAGATCGTATTCGGGTTTCCCGGGTGTATTTTTGTTTTCAATTTGTAGTCTTCCGGCTGCAGTTACTATCAAAATTGCCTTGCTGAATTCTTCGGGGAAATCTGCATTTTCTGCTTTTGGAATCGAAGCAAACGTTTTTTGCAGCTAGTTTTCATCAATCGTTTGTTTTGGATTGAAATCATCGGAATTCATCTACTCCGTTGAACTTTGTTTTAACTGTCCGGGCACCGGTTTTTCAGCACCCAAATTATAGCCGCAAACCAGCAGTTTCCCTTCACCAACTATTAACCTGAGTTCGATTAAAATTAGCGAGCTCAAATTTCACTTATAAATACCGATTTTCTGCGTCATATTTGCTTACCATAGCCCGCTATGCTTTCGCAAACAGTCCTTGAAACTCAATATTTATACGCGATTTGAGCCATTAATTTTATATCGAACTCAGGTTAATAATTCGAAAATTGAACCTACTTTGTTGTTTCGTTGTTCTGAATGGTCGGCAGCTTTTGTGATACACCCAAACCGGCCATTCATTTTTAGAATCGAGATTTACCTGCCAAACTCCATTTAAATCGATACAGTTGTTTTGTGTAAAAGCAGAGATACTGATAACCGTGCTTAGTAGTAAGGCAAGTTTAGGTATGGTTGGATTGGTGCGATAGAATTTTAGGTATAGTTCTGGTTAATCCATTCAACAATTTTATTTGTGTCTAAATCGTTCATGCATTTGAAATGTTTTTTAGGGCATCTTTTGTGACCTAATTTTGAACACGGGCGACATTTTAAATTTTCAATTTCCATGATTTCCGACTTCGAATCGGCTAAAAAAGGTGTCATCCCAAAGTCGGGGACGGTGTTCCCCCAAAACGAAAGTATTTTCTTTTTAAAGGCTGCAGCAATGTGCATCAAACCTGTGTCGTTGCTTAAAACTACGTTTGCATTTTCGACAATGGAAGCCGACTGGTTCAAACTAATTCTACCTGCAAAGTTTAACACATTTCCTTTCGATTGCGAAAGAATTGTTTCGCCTTCATCGAATTCGTGTTTGCCACCCAAAAGGATAACCGGGTAATCGATTTTCTGACAAATTTCGGAAACCTTGTCGACCGGAAGTTTTTTGGTGTAATACGTGCCAGCAATTACAAAGGCCACATACCCTTTTTGAAAAGTTTCGGGTAGCTCTTCTTTTTTGAATTGTTCGTTTTTTGGAATAAAAAACTCGAGTCCTTTTTCATCGTTTTGTAAATCAAAAAAATACAAAGTATCGAGGTAGCGATCGACGATGTGAACGTTTGGAAGACGATTGACTTTAAACCTGATCAACAGCATTTTCTTCAGGTTCAGCTTGTCGACAGAAAATGCCGGAGCTTTTATTCTGCGTTTTATTCTGCCACTTCTGAAATTATGATGCAGATCGATGATGTAGTCAAACTTTTCGTGTTTCAGGTTGTGAAAAATTTCACCCAGGTTGTGTTCAAAAACGTGAACTTTATCGATGTGTGGATTTGGCGTTAAAATGGATTCGAATTTCTGCTTGGTAACAAAATGAATTTCAGCGCCTTTCACCTGAGTTTTTAGATGGCGCACAACCGGCGATGTTAAAACAATGTCGCCGATGGAGCTAAATCTTATTACCAGAAATTTTACTTTCATGTGGAAACAAAAATCCCCGAAGGTGTTTACCGTCGGGGAAAATAAGTATTTTTATTTGAATTTATGCTGATTCAACGAGTACAATAATTTTGTTCGATTTGTTTTCGATTACACCGCCGTCAACTTCAAAAAGATGTTCTTTGTTGTTCTGATCCTGAATTTTGATGGTTCCTTTTTCAAGAATTGAAATAATAGGAGCGTGGTTTTTTAAGATCTCAAAACTACCTTTGCTTCCCGGAAGTTGAATTAAATTCACTTCACCTTCAAACACTTTTTTATCGGGTGTAATTATTTCTAAATACATAATCGTTGTTTTCAGGATTAGTTTTCTGCCAACATTTTGTCGCCTTTTGCAATGGCTTCTTCAATGGTACCAACAAGGTTGAATGCCGCTTCCGGATATTTATCCACTTCTCCGTTCATGATCATTCTAAATCCTTTGATTGTATCTTCGATGGAAACCAGTTTTCCTTCCAATCCTGTGAATTGAGAGGCAACAAAGAATGGTTGCGATAAGAAACGTTGAACACGACGTGCACGGTGAACCACCAGTTTGTCTTCTTCCGAAAGTTCGTCCATTCCTAAAATTGCGATAATATCCTGCAATTCGGTGTATCGCTGAAGTAACATAATTACATCCTGCGCGCAACTGTAATGTTCGTCGCCAACAATTTCGGGAGTTAAAATCCGCGAAGTTGAATCGAGTGGATCAACCGCCGGATAAATTCCTAATTCCGAAATTTTACGACTTAATACGGTTGTTGCATCGAGGTGGGCAAATGTTGTTGCCGGAGCCGGGTCGGTTAAGTCATCGGCAGGTACATAAACGGCCTGAACCGAAGTAATCGATCCTCTTTTTGTTGAAGTGATTCGTTCCTGCATCACACCCATTTCGGTGGCCAGCGTTGGTTGGTAACCCACTGCAGAAGGCATCCTTCCTAAAAGTGCAGAAACCTCCGAACCGGCTTGTGTGAAACGGAATATATTATCGACAAAAAACAGAATGTCTTTTCCACTTTCGGCAGAACCATCGCCATCGCGTAAACTTTCAGCAATTGTTAATCCCGAAAGCGCAACCCGTGCACGTGCACCCGGAGGTTCGTTCATCTGTCCGAAAACCATTGCAAGCTTCGAATTTTTCATTTGCTCCGGATCAACTTTCGAAAGATCCCAGCCTCCGTTTTCCAACGATTCTTTAAATTCTTCGCCGTAATCTACAATGTTGGCTTCAATCATTTCGCGCAAAAGATCGTTTCCCTCGCGGGTACGTTCTCCAACACCTGCAAAAACCGAAAGCCCGCTATGTGCCAATGCAATGTTGTTGATTAGTTCCTGAATAAGAACTGTTTTTCCAACACCGGCACCACCGAATAAACCAATTTTACCACCTTTAGCATAAGGTTCGATCAAATCGATTACTTTAATTCCGGTATAAAGTACTTCGGTTTCGGTTGTTAAATCTTTGTATTTTGGTGGCTCATTATGAATGTTTAATCCATCTTTTGGAAGTTGATCCAAACCATCGATCGCATCTCCAACAACATTTAGCAATCGTCCGAGAGCAGCCTCTCCTTTTGGCATAATAATCGGACTACCCAAAGAAGTAACATCCATGCCTCGTCTTAATCCATCGGTAGAATCCATTGCAACGCAACGAATTGTGTTTTCGCCGATGTGCTGCTGACATTCAACTATCAAATTATCTTTTCCCTCACGATTTACTGTTAGGGCATCGTTAATTGCAGGAAGTTCGCCTCCTTCTCTTTCAAAACTTACGTCCACTACAGGCCCGATTACCTGTATGATTTTACCAATGTTTTGAGCCATATATGCTTATAATTTAATCGATTTATACAAAAATGAGTTAAGTCCAACAAATTTAGTATAGTTTTGCTTTTGTACAACGAATTTCAATGTTTTTTGGAACACCTCAACTTAATATTAACTATCCCGTTTCAGTATTTGATGAGATAATACAATCAGCTGTTGCTTTTTGTTATCGTCAACTTTGATGGTTCGCAAAATTGCATCCGCTTTTTGAAAATAAACATCAATTTTTTGTTGTGTTAATGTTTTTATATTTAGTTGGGTGTAGATGGTTTTAACCGCCTTAATTTTTTCTTCAGCAACAAAATCTTTCTTATTGATCCAGTTCAGCAATTTGTTTTTTAAATCGTCTGATGAATTCTCAAGCGCATTTATCAAGAGGTAGGTTTTTTTATTCGAAAGAATGTCGCCGCCAATCTTTTTCCCAAAGGTTTTCTGATCGCCAAAAGAATCAAGCAAATCGTCTTGTAACTGAAAGGCCAAACCCAGATTAATTCCATATTCGTACAACTGGTTTGCAACTTCTGTTGTGGCATTGGCAAGGAGTGCACCTGCCTTTAAGCTGCAAGCCAAAAGTACCGCTGTTTTTAGCCGAATCATGTTTAAATATTCCGATTCGGTAACATCCACCCGGTTCTCAAAATCCATGTCGAATTGTTGTCCTTCACAAACTTCAATAGCCGTTTTCGAAAACAATTCAATGACATCAACCAAGTACTCCGATTTCTTTTCAAGCAAAAATTTATACGATAAAAAAGCCATGGCATCACCCGAAAGGATGGCACTGTTTTCGTCGAATTGTTTATGAACGGTAGGCTGGTTTCTTCGAACTTCAGCTTTGTCCATAATATCGTCGTGCAAAAGTGTAAAATTATGAAATACTTCGATGGCAACTGCAGCCGGAAGTGCAGCTTTAATATCGTCGGAAAAAAGATTGTAACTCAATAATAAAAGCACCGGACGTAAACGTTTTCCGCCAATTTTGAGCGAGTATTCAACCGGATTATATAAATCGACCGGATCCAAAGCTTTTAATTCTTCGGAACGGTTTTTTATTTCGGCGCCAATAATTTTCTGAAGCTCCTTAATTGAATACATTATTCCTCTTTTTTATTTTTTGAATAGTCGATTTCCAAGTCTTCGAGTTCGATATCTTCTTCTTCGTCGTAAATATGAAGCAGTGGTTCCTTAAACGATTTTGTGGTCGTCAGTCGGTCCAGACCAAATAATAGCGAAGGCAGCAAAATAAGATTGGAAGTTACCGCAACCAATAATGTCAGCGACACCAGAATTCCCATTGCTTGTGTTCCTCCAAAACTCGAAACCGTAAAAATCCCAAAGCCAAAAAACAACACCACCGAAGTATACAACATGCTCACTCCGGTTTCTTCGAGCGCGAGAATAACCGACTTTTTAATGTCCCAGTTGGTTACCTTTAATTCTTGCCGGTATTTTGCCAGAAAGTGAATGGTGTTGTCCACCGAAATTCCAAAGGCAATGCTGAAAACCAAAATGGTTGATGCTTTAATGGGGATGTCGGCAAATCCCATTAATGCAGCTGTAAATACCAGCGGAATTACGTTGGGCGTTAACGACATAATTACCATTCTCCACGAAGAAAACATTATGGCCATAAAAGCTGAAATAATCAGGATCGCAAGGATTAAACTGGTAAATAAATTTTTAAGCAAATATTGAGTTCCTTTAAAAGCTGTAATGCTCGATCCCGACATGGTTACGTTGTACTTGTCGGGGGTAAAAACCGAATCGATGTCGGCGTTGAAATCGGCATAAAGTTCTTCCATGCGGGTTGTTCCAACATCTTTTATGCGAATACTCAAACGCGTAAATTGTTTGGTGCTGTCGATAAAAGAATGCATCAATTGCGAGTTTTCTTCACCACTCGATGCATATTGTAAAATAAAGTTTTTCTCGCGGTTGTTGGGTAGGCTGTAATATTTTTCGTTTCCCTTGTAAAAGGCCTGTTTCGAAAATTTAAGCAGATTTAATATTGAAGTCGATGGCGACAGTTCGGAGTAACGCATCAACTTTTGATCCAACTCATCTATTTTTTTGAAAGTACTTAATTGCATGGCACCGTTTGGTTGTTTGGTGTCGATCATAATTTCGAGCGGCATTAAACCGTTAAAGTTTTTTTCGAAGAATTTTAAATCGATATAAACCGGATCGCTTTTTGGAATATCGTCGACCATGTATCCCGAACTTTTCACCAATGTAATTCCGTAAATTCCAACTCCCAGCAATAAAACAGTAACGATATAAACTACTTTTCGGTGATGCTGTGTGATGCTGATCAGTCGTTTAATAATTCCCGAAACAAATTTATTGTCGAGGTGGCTCACGTGTTTTGTCGAAGGCGGTTCGATAAAACTAAAGATAATTGGGATCAGCAAAAGAGAAAGCACAAAAAGTCCCAAAATATTTAAGGAGGCCACAATTCCGAATTGCTTCAGAATATCACTTTTTACAATGATAAAAGTGGCAAAACCCGAGGCAGTGGTTAAATTGGTAAGAAAAGTGGCATTTCCAATTTTTATAATGACACGTTGCAAAGCTTTTATTTTGTTACCGTGACTAACGTATTCGTGATGGAATTTATTCAACATGTAAATGCTGTTTGGAATTCCAATCACGATCAGCAGTGGTGGAATCATTCCCGAAAGAATGGTGATTTTATAGCCAAATAAATGCAACATTCCCATCGACCAAACCACTCCAATCAACACAATCAGTACCGGGAAAAACACCGCTTTAAACGAGCGGAAGAAGATAAACAGAACAATAATACACATGAGCAACGCCAGTGCACTAAAAAGGTAAAGTTCAGATCTGATTTTAATGGCGTTTACCACCCGAATGTACGGCAAGCCGGAGTAATGTAATTTTATGTTTTCCTCTTTTTCGAACCGATGACACATTTGTTGAATCGCAAGTACCATTTTCTCGCGATCTTTTGTCTGCATTTTGTCTTTGTTTACTGTTATGGCCAGCAAATATGCATTGGTTTGATCGTTGTAAACCAGTTCTTTGTAAAAAGGCAAGCTTTTAAATTCTTTGGCGTAGACATTTAATTCTTCCTGCGTTGTAATGGTTTCAGGAAAAATCTCTTTTACTTCAAATTTTCGTTCTTCGGTATTTTTCTCGAGGTTGTAAGTATTCGAAACCGAGAGCAAATTTTCAATTCCTTCAATTTCCCGCAAATTGTTACAGAGTTCTCTCCACTTTGTAAATCTTTCCAACTCAAAAAAATTGGAGTCCTGAGTACCAACAATAATCAGGTTTCCTTCTTCTCCGAAAATTTCAACAAATTTTTGGTAATCTTTGTACGCCTGATCTTTTTTTGGCAACAGAGAAGCATAAGTATACGACATTTCAACCTGCCTTGCATGGTAACCAAAAAAGATAGTTATTGCCGCTAAAATGGTAAGTAAAAATATCTTATTTCTAAGGATAATGCGGGAGACCTTAATCCACATAAAATCAAATCTTAATAATCGCACGAAAATAGCACATTTTATCGGATAAAGAAAAAGAAGTAGTTATGGTTACATTCTAATTTAAGATTAAAATTTGTCTGAATAAACTATGGTTTTGCCACAGCCACCAAATGCTCCGCCGTTCTGAAAAACAAATAATTTTCGGCAATTGCAGGAGTCGACATACAAACTTCGGCTAAATTATTTTCTTTGAGTAATTTATATTCCGGTCCGGCTTGTACTGAATAAACCATTCCATCGTTGTCGGTAATGTAAATTATTCCGTCGGCAGCAACCGGCGATGCGGTGTAGCTATTGCCCGAACCCACTTTTACGGAATAAATTTCTTCACCGTTTAAAGCATTGTAGCAAGTCAGTTTCCCATTCCAGCGCGCATTGTACAAATAATTGCCATAAAGCAGCATCGTTCCCATGTACGAACCACCTCGCATTTTTGCCCATTTTATAAATTCGTTACTGGTTTCATCTTCACCCAAAGTAAAGTCTCCTTTTGCATTTTTTTGAATGGCCAGTACCGGGGAAATTTTTCCGTGTGCACTGTTAAAATAAATCAATTCGTCGCCAATAATTGGAGTAGGAATCGGAATATCGCCACCACCCGTCATTCTCCAGATTTCTTCGCCGGTTTCAAAATCGTAGCCTCCACGGTGTTTATATCCATTAACTGCAACTCTGGCTTTATCACCATCGAAATAAATGTTTGGAGTACTCCATCCCGGATATTCGTCGCGTTCCTGTTTCCAGATTTCTTCTCCCGTTTTTAAATCGAACGCCGCAACAAATGAATTTTCCATCACATCGCATTGAATGATCACCCGATTTTCGTGAATGAGCGGCGAGCTTGAAAATTCCCATTCTGCCGATTCAACCAAAAAGAAAGTGGAACGTAATATACCAAAATCTTTTTCCCACTGAAGATTCCCTTTCATGTCGTAACAATACAATCCTTCTGATCCAAAAAAAGTTACCACAAATTCTCCGTTTGTAGCCGGTGTGCAATTGGCGTGCGACGACATCGGATGCCGTTTTTGCTCCGGAATTCCTTTACATGAAGTTTGTTCCCATTTGATTTCTCCGCTGTTTTTATCCACACAAAAAAGTTTCCATTCGTGCACCGAAGTATCCTGAACAGAACCAATCGAACCGTAAATTCCGGTTTTTATATCGCCTTTATCGACAGAGCTCACAGCTGTGGTTACAAAAATATTTTCGCTCCAAACAATCGGACAAGAATGACCAAGACCCGGAATTTCGGTTTTCCAGGCAATGTTTTCACCGCTGTCTGCATCCCAGGTTTCAGGAAGATTGGCCTGATCTAAAATACCGCTGGCATAGTTCCCCCGGTACATCGACCACTGTCGGACAGGATCGGCTTTTTGACTGCAGGCAGTGTATAAAAAAAGGCCAATGAAAAATAGAAAAAGGTAGTTTGATTTTCGCATTTTAGTAGTTTTTGGTTGACCGACAAAATAGTGAATATTTCTCAAAGCTGCTTCCAACTTCAGGATTTTTCAGCGTACAGGTTTCCAACATTTTATTTTAACTTTGCCAGCCAAAATTATGTATTCTGATGGAGAGAAGAGATGTTGAAATAATGGCGCCGGTGGGTTCGTACGAATCGTTAATGGCAGCTATTCAGGGAGGTGCCGGATCGGTCTATTTTGGTGTCGAACACCTGAACATGCGTTCGCGTTCGGCCAATAACTTTACCCTCGAAGATTTAAAAAAGATCGTTGAAATTGCTTCTGAAAACGAAGTAAAAACCTATCTCACTTTAAATGTCGAGATTTTTGACGGGGAAATTGAATTAATGCACGAGGTAGTTTCTGCTGCAAAAAATGCCGGAGTTTCTGCTGTAATTGCTGCCGATATTTCGGTTATTCAGTTTGCGCGTTCCATCAGCCTTGAAGTACACATTTCAACCCAGGTAAACATTACCAACATTGAGGCCGTTAAATTTTATTCCAATTTTGCCGATGTTGTGGTTTTGGCCCGCGAAATGAATTTGGGGCGGGTATGGGAAATTAGCGACCAAATTAAAAAAGATCAGGTTAAAGGTCCGGGCGGCGAACTAATGCGTTTGGAGATGTTTGTGCATGGCGCACTTTGTATGGCCACCAGCGGAAAATGTTACCTCAGTTTACACGAAATGAATTCGTCGGCCAACCGCGGTGCCTGTTTGCAAAGTTGCCGCAGAGCGTACACCGTTACCGACAAAGAAACCGGTGCTCAACTCGAAATTGAGAACGAATACATCATGTCGCCAAAAGATTTAAAAACCATTCATTTTTTGAATAAAATTTTGGATTCCGGCGTTTCGGTTTTAAAAATCGAAGGGCGCGCGCGTTCACCCGAATACGTAAAAACGGTTGTGGAATGTTACCGCGAAGCAGTTGACGCTTATTTTGAAGAAGATTTTACCGACGAAAAAGTTAAGGATTGGAACGAACGACTGGCATCGGTTTTTAATCGTGGTTTTTGGGATGGATATTACCTCGGGCAACATTTGGGCGAATGGAGTAAAAATTATGGTTCGCTGGCCACCAAACGAAAAATGTATATCGGAAAAGGAACCAACTATTTCAATAAAATAAAAGTAGCAGAGTTTAAACTCGAAACCAGCAATTTAAAAGTTGGTGACGAAATAATTATTACCGGGCCAACTTCGGGAGTTGTACAAACCATTGTAAATGAAATTCGCGTGAATTTAAAACCGGTGGAAGAAGGGAAAAAAGGTGAACTGATTTCGATTCAAATCGACGAAAAAGTACGTCGAGCCGATAAACTTTTTAAGATGATTGACGCGAAAGAAGTAAAAGAAAGACATTAAATTAGATCTAAACTTTGATGTAATTTGATAATCCCTAAGATTTATTCTTTTTGATGAGCAAATTCAAATATGATTAGACTCGTCTTTCCAAATGTGAAATAATTTTTCCTTCGAAACTGTTGCATCTGGACAAATGTTGGAAGAAAGAATATAACACAATGAATTAAAATTCTGTAGGGACGAAATGTTGTTTTTACGATCAAAGATGAATTGAAATAATCCAAAAAAACTGTTTCTGAAAATCAATAAAGCGATGGAATTTCCACCGCTTTATTCCTAAAAAACAAACAACTAACGATTTTTGAAATACTTTGTACTTTGCGATAACAATCAATCGATTAAGTATTTTTTATACAAAGTAGCTTGTAAGCGTACGAACAGGAAAATCGATTGTTTCATAAAGATTAAAAATTAACAAATTTTAACCAGATTTGGATTCGAAAAGAAACTGACTTTTTAGTTCATTAGTAGTTCAGTTTAAATACCAATAATTTGACAAGGTTGTGTTTACTGAATTAAAACTCACCCTGATTGCAACTGCGTTACAATCGTCTCTCACTTATCGAAGAGGGGGAGAAGAGGGAAAGTTTTAAAGCGCATGCTAGCCGGTATAAAAACAGATAGTTATTTTATAATGTTGCAAAAACTTTTTCCAGTAATTTTTTTGTTGCAATAACACCTTCTTTTTCCGATAGTTCCGATCCTTCGAATTCAACCCCGACAAATCCTTTGAATCCCGAGTCTTTTACAATGTTCATGATGCGGAAATAATCCATATTTCTTTCATTTCCTTCGGCATCAAAAACATTCGATTTTGCACTCACTCCTTTTGCATAAGGCATCAGTAATTTCATTCCTTCGTAGCGGTCGAATTCTTCTCCGGTTTGACGATTGATGTAGAAATTTCCGAAGTCGGGCAGTGTTCCAACTCGTTTGTGGTCGACCATTTCCATTACTCCGGCCAGCCAGTTTCCATTGCTTGATAATCCGCCGTGATTTTCAACAATCACATTTATCTTTTTTGTGTCGCCGTATTCGCACAACATTCGTAATCCGTCGGCAGCCAGTTTTTGTTGTTCTTCGTAATCGCCCCGACTTCCGGCATTTACACGAATCGAATGGCAACCTAAAAATGCTGCCGCATCAATCCATTTTTTATGGTTTTCGACGGTTTTTTTACGTTCTTCTTTTTCGGGATGACCAACCATTCCTTCGCCATCGCACATGATTAAAACATTTTTGATGTCTTCATTTTTGGTGATCTTTTTTAATTCACTAAGGTAACTCTCGTCTTTTGCTTTGTCTTTAAAAAACTGGTTTACATATTCCAAACCTTCAAAACCCATTTGTTTTGCAACAACCGGAAATTCGAGGTTGGTCATTTTATTTCCAAATAAAGCTTTATTAAATGACCATTCGGCTAACGAAATTTTATAAGGTGCCTTTGCAGTTCCAATTCCTGCAATAGCAGGCGATGCCAACATTGTTCCGGCAGCTGCTGCAATTGTCGTTTGAATGAATTTTCTACGATTTGTATTCATTTTTAATGATTTAAGTGATGTGCTAAATTATGATTTTAAATTTTAAAGAATATCATTTTTTTGTACAAATAATAACACAGCAGCCATTCTAAAGTTAAAATGCTAAGCGATGTGATGAGTTGCATCAGAAACTCCGGTGTGTTAACCCAGCTTAAAAATCCATTGGTGAAAATGGCAACAAATCCGTTCAGCCAGTCTCCGCCAACAGTATTAAAAAACAGGTATATAAAAATAGGATTGGTTCCAAAAATGACAAAAGGAAAAATCCACTTGTCTTTTTGTTTGATGTCGATAACCCAGTAGCTCAATGCAAGCACAAGCAGCGCCCAGCCTCCCGAAGTCAGAACAAACGACGAAGTACAAATGCGTTTTATAATTGGAGTTATAGAAGTCCAGTCGAGCAAATATCCGGCAGCTAAAACAGCAGCTCCGGCAATGGCCAGAAGTTTAACTTTTTGCATTTGTTTTTTCTCCGACATCAATACTTGTCCGGCTACAACTCCCCAGATGGTATGTGCTGCTGTTGGTACAAAATTGATGGCCACCCAGCCGCCGCCGTTATTTATTTTCCCCATCAAAACCATGTCCATCCAACTTCCAAAATTATGGTCTTTTATAAAAGGTTGGTTATAACCGTCAACCGAAAAACTGCGGTACGCAATTTCTGTGGCCAGCAATAATGCGAGCGAAACAATAATTTGTGTCGACCATTTGTAGCGCATTAAAAAATAAGCGATTAAAATGGTCATCGAAAGTTGCGAAAGTACATTCCACAATTCCCAGACTAATTTACGGTTATAACTACAATGCAAACCCACACCAAAAGCGAGTAAAATAAAACTTCGTTGGATAATGTGGCGAGTGATCAATCCTTTTGAATCTCCGCGTTTTATTCTTTTTGCATACGAAAACGGCATGGCAACTCCCACAATAAACATAAAAAACGGCTGCACTAAGTCCCAAAAACGGAGGCCGTTCCACTGATGATGGTGAAATTGTTGAAAAAAGGATTCGAAGACTGTTCCTGCAATTGGATCGTGCACGAGAACCGACCAAAGATGTGTTCCTTCTGCCACCAGTAAAAACATGGTTATTCCTCTGAAAAAGTCGAGAGAAAGCAGACGATTATCTGTTTTTGCTCTTGTTTGTTTAATTGACATTTTATTGGTTTAATTCGGTTTCATCTCAAAAATAGTAAAAATGATGTTCGTATTTTATTTGTCTCAAATTTTGTTAAACAATATTTGTATGTTCTGTTTTAAATTTCAGTAATTTTGCAAAAACGAAAAACAAAAAATTATGAATGAAAAAGTTCAGGAGTATTTAGACATGGCCTATGATTTAATCATCACACATGGATTGAAAGTGATAACAGCCATTATCGTTTTAATTATCGGTTTATGGATAATCAAACGCGTAGTAAAAGTAATGGGCAAGGTTATGGAAAAACGCGATGTAAGCATTTCGCTTCGTGGATTTCTTTCAAGTATGGTTAGTATCCTGTTAAAAATTATGCTTCTTATAAGTATTGCAGGAATGGTTGGAATTGAAACGACTTCGTTTATTGCAGTGTTAGGAGCCGCGGGTTTAGCAGTTGGTTTAGCTTTGCAGGGAACACTGGCAAATTTTGCCGGCGGAGTTATGATATTACTTTTCAAACCGTTTAAAGTTGGCGATGTAATTGTTTCTCAGGGGCATGTGGGGAAAGTAAAAGAGATACATATTTTTGTGACAAAACTTTTAACCGGCGAAAACAAAACCGTGATTCTTCCGAATGCTGCTGTTTCTAATAACGATATCGTAAATTATACAACCGAAGGTGTAATGAGAGTCGATATGAACATTGGTATTTCCTATGAATCAAATATAAAGGATGCGAAAGACGTTTTAATGAAGGTGATGGAAAGTCATCCAAGCATTTTAGCAGAACCAGCACCTTTTGTTGGAGTAAGCGAGCTGGCCGACAGTTCGGTAAATCTAACCGTGCGTTCGTTTACAAAACCCGAAGATTATTGGGCGGTGTATTTTTATGTTTTGGAAGAAGGCAAAATTGCACTCGACAAAGCGGGTATTTCTATTCCTTTCCCACAAATGGATGTACACATGAGCAAATAAAATTGGACACAAAAAAGCATTCATATTATCACTTTACGTGATAATATGAATGCTTTTTTGTACAAAATTTAAACGTATTTAAATCGTTTGATAGTCTTTTTCGGTGTTTTTTCGAATTCTTCTTTTACTAACTCAATCTTTGTGATTTGTTCGTATTTCGGAAGTTCAGCATTCACCGTGGTTTTATTACTTTCCATAATCTTTTCAAGATCCGACTCCGGAATCCCATCTGCTTTCATCGCTTCAAAATCGGGATAAACCAAAGCAACTAATTTGCCCTCGCGCATAGTAACCACACATTCAGCAACACAGTTTTGTGTCGAAACTTTTGCTTCAATTTCTTCCGGATAAATATTTTGTCCTGAAGCGCTCAGCAACATGTTTTTCGAACGGCCACGGATGTAAATGAAATTGTTTTTATCAATAATTCCCAAATCGCCGGTTTTCAGCCAGCCATCATCGGTGAAGGTTTCTTTGGTTGCTTCCTCATTTTTAAAATATCCAAGCATTACATTTTCGCCTTTCACCTGAATTTCGCCAACTACATTGTACGGATCTTCTGAATCTATGCGCACTTCCATCCGATCGACGAGTTTCCCGGCTGAAGATGGCATTGTTTTGTCCCAGGCTTCGTAACTGATGAGCGGGCCACATTCCGTCATTCCGTAACCAATAGTAAACGGGAAATTAATCCGTTTGAAAAACTGTTCCACTTCGGTACTTAACTGGGCAGCACCAACCACAATTTCGAAGAAATTGCCCCCGAAAGTTTCAACCAGTTTTGCCCTGATTTTATTCAGAATAATATTGGAAAGACCGGGAATGCTCAGCATAATTTTTACTACCGGTTTTTGTAAAGTTGGCAGTAAACGTTTTTTATAGATTTTTTCGATCACCAACGGCACCGAAAGAATCAGGTTGGGTTTAACCGTGCCAAATGCTTTTGTAATAATTGCCGGCGTGGGCATTTTGCTTAAAAAGGTAATATGACAACCCAGCGTTACAGGAAACAGAAACTCGAAAAGTAATCCGTAAACGTGCGCCATCGGTAAAAAAGATACAATTTTGTCGCCCGGTTTTAAGGGCATGTGTTCGCGGGCAAAAATGATATTCGAAACCAAACTGCGTTCCGGAATCATCACTCCTTTTGTAAACCCTGAAGTTCCGGAAGTGTACGAAATTACACACATATCATCGCGTTTCCATTCTTCAAAAACAAATCCTTTTGGTGCTAACTTGTTTTCTTTATAATATTGAAATCCGTCTGCGAGTTTGTACTGAATGTTGTCATCTTTTGCTAAATAAAGCGAGAAATCTTCCAAGACAATTATTGCCTGAAGACCGGGGGATTTCTCCATGTCGATTTTATCGAGCAATGCTTTTGCCCCAATTACAATCTTCGATTCAGAATGATTGATAATGTGGTTGGTATCGTTTTCGTTAAAATCGGGCATTATCGGAACCGGAACTAAATTGGCTGAAATTGCCGATAGAAAAGTTGCTCCCCAGTGTGCCGAGTTTCTGCCTAAAATGGCAATTTTATCGCCTTTTTTTATTCCTGAAATCTGGTAAAAAAGATGCAGCGATTTAATAATTTTTGCAATCTCTTTGTATGTAAAATCATTGCCCTCGTAATCCGAGAATGCAAGATTATCCCAATTTTTGTGAAAGGCGTTGGTGTAAAGTTTAGCCAGCGTATGGTTTTTCATTGGAATTAGATTTTTAGTCGAATCCAAATTTATGAAAATAAGTGATTGGAAAAAACTTTTACAGATTCTGTATGTTTGAATTAGCAAACCAAGTAATTTGTAAAAAAATGAAACATATTATTGTACTAGTATTAATCCTGATTTCGGGTCAGGTATTTTCTCAGGAATTCGAGAATTTGGGGGTTGGTAAAAATGCGATAGATTTTACTTTAAAAACCATACAGGGAGACGAAGTTAATTTTAATGAAGTTATTAGTGAAAACACAGTAGTTTTAATTGTTTTGCGCGGTTGGGTTGGATATCAGTGCCCGGTTTGCAGCCGGCAAGTTGGTAGTTTTATTGCTGAAGAGGAAAAACTAAAAGAAGCAGGTGCTTCTGTAATTCTGGTTTACCCCGGTCCATCGGCAGAGTTGCAGAAGAAGGCTAATGAATTCGCCGAAGATTTTGAGATGCCCAATAACTTTTATTTCACACTCGATCCCGAATATTCGATGATCAATGCATATGGATTACGCTGGGATGCTCCCAAAGAAACGGCTTATCCTTCAACTTTTGTAGTTAATAAAAAGAGTAAAATTGTTTTTTCTAAAATTAGCAAAACACATGGCGGACGGGCAGAAATTGATGATGTTTTAGAGGTATTAGAGAAATTATAAAATATAAAAAAGCCGGTCTGTATTGTGCCGGCTTTGAATTTATTTGTTGTTGAAATTGCTTTTATTTCCCCCGAAGAAAAATATCTCCGCTTACGGTTTTTAATTCAACATCAGTATCTCCTCCATTCAACGAAAGTTTTTGATTTGTTCCTACCCATTTAATTTTCTTCGGTATCTTTTTATCAAACTTTACATTGGAATAAACATCGCCTGTAACGGTCGACAAATCGATTTTTGCTTTATGAGATAGTGGAATTGAATAATCAATAAATCCGCTTATTGTTTTTATATTCATTTCGCCCTGGCATCCAATTAGTTCTATTTCGCCCGAGATGGTATTCAAATCGAATTCCAGATTTTCAGGAACTTTTATAGTGTAATTCAGGTTGGTATTAAAATTACACAAGTTTTTCTCCTTTTTAACTTTTTTAATTCCCTCAAAATCAACTTTTTCAATAATCTCAATTTTTCCGTTCTTATTAATAACTTCTAATGTATAGAAATCATTATACTTATTATCGTCAATATCGATCGAAGCTTGTAATTCGATGGTTTTATTACTCCAGGTTTGAATAAGAATATCGTCGGCAAAACTTAATTCCATTTCAACTTTTTGCTTGTCAACTTTTATTTCTTTGTCGATTATTTTTTGTGAATGAGCAAAAAATACGACACAAAACAGAAGAGACAACAACATTATATATTTTTTCATGGCTTTCAAATTATTGTTTTCTTAGATAGATGTTGCCTGAAATTGTTTTCAGATAGATTTTCTGACCCCCACCATTCAATGTAAATTCCCCCTTGCTTTTGTGTTTGATCGACTTTAAACCAGACGAACGTTCATCATCATTTTCTTTCGAACTAGGTTCAAGATTCAGATTATTATAAGTACTTCCGGTTAAATTATTTATTTTGAAGGTAGCTTTCTGGTTACTTGAAACAGATACATCAATAAGTCCGCTTACCGAAGCCAAAGAAGTTGGATCATCCTGGTTGAGATTATCAAAAGTAACTTCAACATCACCGCTAATAGTATTTACAGTTAAAGGTCCGCTTACATTAGTTAATTTAATATTTGCGCTTAAAGTTTTTAACTCCAAACTTCCTTTGTACGAATCAATAACAATATCGCCGTCTGCAAACGGACTGTGGTAATCAAGATTTACTGCAATTCCGGATGGGATATAAATTGTGTATTTAAAATCTCTAACCTGTTTTGTTGCCCCCGAAATAAGAACAATTCCGTTTTCTTCGCTAACATTTACGCCCATTTCTGTATTATCTTCCATGGCTCCCAAAAGTTCAAGTCCTTCTGCTCTTTCTGGTTTTTCCATATTAAAATTAGAAACAATTTCGATGGCACTGCCACTGGCATTTTGTATTGAAATCTCACCTAAAAGGTCTTTAATTTCAACGCGGTTTTTAACTTTGGGTGTGTACTCGAATTTCTTTTCCTGACTGAATGCAATAAATGGGAAAACAAATATTGCAATTAAAATTACTACTTTTTTCATGATTATTATTTTTACTTTTTATTGTTAAAATTTGCTTGAAAACGATTTTTTGCCGGCGTAAAAAATCGAAATCTGTGTTTATATAATTGTTTTAATCATACTGTTTGCGTACTCTTTTACGTTTTTATCTGTATTTTCATTTCCTGAGATTGCCTCTATTTTTTCTCTTGCTTCTGTAACTCCTGCTTCGGTTAAAACCTGGATTAGCGAAATTTGCAACAAAGGATTATCTTGTATCGAAAGAGAATTTATTAATTCGGTTTTAATCGATTCGTTCTGATCCATTAACTCCGAAAGCGCATTTATAGCAGCAAGTCTGACATTTACATTGTTGTCGGTATTCATGGTATTAACCAGGGCATTAATAATGTTGCGTTGGGGTTGTTTTAGTGTTTTGGTTTTGTAAACGGCTTGTATTTTTTGTGGCCCCGATAATTGGGTGAGGTTAGCAAGCAGAACTTCTTGTTTGAGGGTTGAAAGTTCGGCCTGCATCATATTGTTACTGTTTCTACCAAAACCTGTAAAATATCCTGCGGTAAATGTGCCCAACGCAAAAACAACAATTGCGGCAACTTTTAACCAACCCGGGATATCTATTTTTTTAGTTGGAATAGTATTTTCCATTTCAAGTAATTCGAAAAACTCTTCTTTCATTCCATCGGGAGTTTCGACGCCAGGCAACGAATCGGTAAAATGAATAAACGAGTGGAGCTCGTTGTATATTTTTTTACAGTCGTCACACTCTTCAATATGCGTTTTTATTGCATCCGATTGAGTAGATTCAAGTGCCCCTTTAATAAATTCGGGGATGTATATTTTTATATTTTCGCAATGCATAATTTATTCAATTACAATGTTTGTATAAATCTGTTTTAATTTCTGAATAGCCCTAAAAGCTTTAACTCTCACTGCACCTTCGGTTGAAGAAGTTGCCTGGGCAATTTCTCTGTATGTGAATCCCTGGAAGTTGTAAAGCTCAATTACTTCGCGGTAAGCAAGCGGAAGTTTTCCCATCGATTCAATTAATATTTCGTGCGATTCTTTTAACTCCAAAGCTTTGGCAGAATCTTTATTATCGGCAATTACAAGTGCCAGATCATCTTCCGAAGTATAAAGTAGTTTCGAGTCGCGGTAATAATCCGTCAGAATGTTTCTTGCTATCCGGAACAGCCAGAATCGAAAAGTTTTATCTTCCTTCCAACTGCGACTGTATTTTATTATGCGCAAAAAAACATTTTGAGTTAGGTCACGACTGATTTCACGATTTCTGGTCATTTTCACAAAATATCCATAAATATTTTTGTGATACCGGTCGTAAAGAATGCCCGCGGCCTTTTTATCACCCTGGCTCAGGTGCTTCATTAATAGTTCGTCGCTAATCTTTTTTACCATCAATAATTTGTCAAAATGTATTTTCTCTCTCAGTTTCTAAAATTAATACATAATAAATTGGCGATTTGTTACTCGGCTAAAAATATTTATTTGATTTTTTTTCAGAATATCAATTGAATTGGGAGTTTGGAGTAAATATTTATATGAGGAAAATAGTGGACAACTGATACGAAAAATTAGAACCACGAACTTTTTTGTTTTTTATCTTTAAAACAAAAATGACCGACCAACTTGTTATCCGAATCGAAAAAATAAAAACCGATTTTCAAAGCTTCTTAGAGCCTGACTACAATCGAAGAATTATATTTTTAGGATTGTTTGGGATTTAAATGGTATTCTTAAATCCCATTTAAATGTTTTGTAACTTTAACGAAATATGGTTGATGTCAAGACCTTCAAAACTATAACTGATAAAGAAACAAGAATCCATGAAGTTGAGATTGAAAATGACATTCCCAAATCGTGGAATATAATATATTCAGAAAATGTTTCAGCCCCAAAGGCATTGATGAAATACTATCGCGCAGATGAATATGGATATAACGTTTTGAAAGAAGGAAAGATTTGGGCTTCTCATCCATTCTCATTCAATGATCCCTTTGATTGCTCCGTTCAAATGTGGGACAAGAATAATTTTCCAAAAAACTTCGCAATTGAGCATTTACGAAATACAAAAGCACAACTCAAAAAAACTAGAATAAATCTACAAGAAAAAGATAGTTTTAATTCAATCGAGAGATTGAGGAAAGGATATTTGGAAATATTATTAAAATTCATAGGTATTTTCTGTTTAAATGATAACAAGAACTCAGAATTGTTTTGGGGATATTATAATAATCATGAAGGCTATTCAATTGCATTTGATTCAGATGTTTTATCTTATCATTGGAGAATGAAACCATTAAAGGTTGAATATGATGATGTAGAAAACTTTCAAAAATTTTCACTCATTGAAGATGAAGTAAAGGACTCTAATATTTTACCCAAAATTGTTAGATGGGCTTCTTTGAAGAAAAAGGAATGGAGCCATGAAAATGAATGGCGTTTCATTTTTCTTGATATTGATTTTCTTGAGACAAATAGATTGAAAAAATTTCCCGCAAATTCAATTATTGAAATAACTCTTGGCTACAAATATTTTATTGATCAAGAGAAAGATTTTAGAAGTTATAGACAAACAGATAAAATTATAACATTTGAATTTTTACCTCAAGATAATCAAATCAAGTTATATATTTTGTCTGAAATTTATGAAAATGGAATAGAACTTTATCAGGTGGAGCTATCTGAAGATTTTAAATTATTAAAAAGAAAAATAGAGATACTTGAGATAAAGAATAACAAGGTAACAATTTTCTATTCTGATATAACTAAATAAAAAAGCCGATCCCTTCCGGAACCGACTTTCATATCTATTGTTTTTCAACTTCTCTTATCTTTCTTACTACGTACTTTGTACAACCTACTCAGTACTAATCTTCTTTATAAGCTTCAATCAACACTTCCAGAATTTTTTTCCCCGCAGCAGCAACGCTACTTCCAGGACCAAAAATGGCAACTGCACCGGCATCGTACAAATATTTGTAATCCTGTGCTGGAATAACTCCACCGCAAATGACCATAATATCGTCGCGACCCAGTTTTTTAAGTTCAGCAATTACGGCAGGAACCAACGTTTTGTGTCCGGCTGCCAACGATGAAACGCCCAAAACATGCACGTCGTTTTCAACGGCTTGTTTGGCAGCTTCCTCCGGAGTTTGAAACAATGGCCCCATATCCACATCGAAACCAAGATCGGCGTAACCCGTGGCAACAACTTTTGCACCGCGGTCATGTCCGTCTTGTCCCATTTTTGCCACCATAATTCTTGGCTGGCGACCTTCCATTTCAGCAAATTGTTTTGCTAAATCTTGTGCCTCCTTAAATTCCGATTTGTCTTTTGCTTCCGATTTATACACGCCTTCAATAGTTCTGATTACTGCTTTATAACGTCCTGCAACTTTTTCGCAGGCATCCGAAATTTCTCCCAACGATGCACGTTTTTGTGCGGCATCGATTGCCAAAGCTAATAAATTTCCTTCACCTGTTTCTGCTGCTTTGGTAATTGCTTCCAAGGATGTTTGAACTTCGGCTTCGTTTCTTTCGGCACGTAGTTTTTTCAATCTTTCGATTTGAGACAAACGAACTGCCGTGTTGTCGATTTCCAAAATATCAATCGGATCTTCTTTTTCCAATCGGTATTTATTTACTCCAACAATAACCTGATTTCCGCTGTCGATTTTTCCTTGCGCACGAGCCGCAGCTTCTTCTATTCTCATTTTCGGAACACCGGTTTCGATGGCTTTTGCCATTCCTCCCAATTTTTCAACTTCCTCGATTAATGCCCAGGCTTTGTCGGCCAATT
>JBNKOT010000213.1:0-1841 GCA_050294855.1 Draconibacterium sp.
GCGCGTTTGCGAGCGACTGGAAAAGAATAATTATGGCTCGAAAAAAAACGAATACATTAAAAATTATCTGCTGTATCAGGAGTTTTATCGTTTTTGCGATGATTTAAATCCTGAATTAATAAAGGTTCGTGGACATCAGCAAACCAACCGAAAAGATAAAATTCATCAAATATTTACCTTGGTTGATCGGGCATCGAGAAATGCTTTGAGGCAAGAAAATAAGGTGGTTTAGAAATCAGGGGAAAAAGGCTGGTTCATTCATTTGATAGAATCCTATTCCGGTTTATTTTTTTTTAGATAAGATATTTTAAAACTTCTCCTTAAGATTGTTGAATTAATGTATTAAAAGTTTTGAAGTAATTCCATCATTTTTGTTCAAAATGATTATTGTCCTCTAGCCGGATGGCTTTTACTTTTCTCCTTGATGAGAAAAGTAAACAAAAGAATCAAGAAAATTTCATGCTTCCTCCCTTGTGCCAACTCCGACCCGCGCCAAATTTTCCTGCCTGCACACTTCGGAAATTAAAACTTATAGATTTTAAATATGGCCTTTTTCTTATATGAAAGAGACTAAATTACATATTAAATTGTATATCTATTTGATAATACTGCCCCTTTAATATTATTTCTTTTATCCAACTAAAAACTACCTTTGCAGCGCATGGAAAAATACGATGTAATAATTGTTGGAGCTGGTCCTGCTGGATTACTGGCGGCAGGCAGGGCAGCCGAGTTGGGAGCAAAGGTTTTGATTCTTGAAAAAATGCGAACCGCAGGACGTAAACTTTTAATTACCGGAAAAGGACGGTGTAACGTTACCAATGCGGCGGCCATCGGCGAATTTATTACCCACGTTTTTCCTAACGGTAAGTTTTTGCGAAACTCCTTTTCGCAGTTTTTTTCAAAAGATATTCTTGACATCCTCGAAAAAAAGGGAGTCGAAATTACTCTCGAAAGAGGTGGTCGTTATTTTCCTGCGAGTAATAAATCGGCCGATATTTTAAACGCACTTCTGGCGTGGGTTGCCGATTTTGGTGTTGAAATTCAATGCGGACAACGCGTTGAAAAGTTACTAGTTGAAGAAGGTCAAATTGTTGGTGTTCGTGCCAATGGTGAAGTTTTTATGGCCGAAAAAGTAATTCTTGCAACCGGAGGAAAATCGTATCCGGCATCCGGATCGACTGGCGACGGTTACGAGTTGGCCCGGCAAGTCGGGCATAAAATCGAAAAACCTATTCCGGCCTTAGTTCCTGTCGAAACGAAAGGAAGTCATGCTCAAACTTTGCAGGGACTGAATTTAAAAAATGTTGCTGCAGTGGTTTGGATCGATAATAAAAAAGCTGGCGAAGCTTTTGGCGAAATGATTTTTACTCATTTTGGATTGTCTGGACCAATTATTTTAACGCTCAGCCGGATTATGGTAAAAGCCTTAAAAGCCAATCAAAAAGTGGAAATTACAGTCGATTTGAAACCGGCACTCGACGATCAGAAACTCGATAATCGGTTGCAGCGCGATTTAAACGAACACGGCAAAAAGCAATTGGTAAATATTTTCAGGAACTGGTTGCCGGCTTCGATGATACCTGTTTTTATTGAAGTACTGGGTTTGGATGGCGAAAAAGAATGTCATCAGGTTTCGGGAAAAGAACGGAAGCAAATTCGTAATTACATGAAAAATATGCGTTTTGAAGTTTCGCATAACCGATCTTATAAAGAAGCGATAATAACTGCAGGTGGAGTTCTGACGAACGAAATCAGACCCAAAACAATGGAGTCGAAAATTGTATCGGGATTATATTTTGCCGGAGAAGTTATTGATCTGGATGCAGAAACCGGTGGAT
>JBNKOT010000214.1:0-4202 GCA_050294855.1 Draconibacterium sp.
CGGCAGCAAAAAACCGGATAATAAGAATAATTTGATTGTTGAAGATGTGATGTATGATAGCAGTGGAAAACTGTGGGTAACATCAAAGCAAGGATTAAGTCTTTTTGATCAGGAAACAAAAACCTTTATTCCCATTAATAAAGGAATTAACGGCGAAGATTTTTCTGCAATTAGTTTTTATAGAATTGCAGAAGATAAGGATGGAACAATTTGGATAACCAGCCAAAACCACGGATTATTCAGCCTTCAGAATCTTGGTGAGAGTGAAAAATTAAAACAATTTGTACATCAAGCATCGGATCCGAATTCTATTTCGGCGAACCGTCTTATATCTATAGTAGTTGACAAACAAAATAATTTGTGGATTGGTGCAGAAAATGATGGTTTGTATTTATACAATCGGAACAACAAGAATTTTCACCATTATTTAAACCGGGCAACTGATCCACTAAGCATGAAAACGTATTCGGTAGAATACCTTTATGTCGACAACGCCGATAACCTGTGGATTGGTACTTTTGCGAATGGAGTAAATATTTTACCTGCCAACAACGATGCAATTGTATCTTACGATATCTTCAAAGGGGGCGATTTAAGTATTGCAAATAACTTGGTAAATTATTTTACAGAAGATGCAGATGGACTGATTTGGCTTGCTACCGATGGTGGTGGGATTAACCTATTTGATAAAAAAACCTCACTCTTTACCAATATAAGTACAAATAATTCTGAAATTCCATCAGACTATGTTACAACTTTAGTGGAAGATGAAAAACATGTAATCTGGATGACGTCGTGGGGAGAAGGACTTATTAAATACGATTCTGAAAAGAATAAGTTTACATCTTATACTACAAAAAACAGCAAAATTCAGGACAATTATCTTTTTAGTATTGCTAAGGGTTTTAATAATGATTTTTGGTTGGGCAGTTATAGCAATGGTTTAATTCATTTTGAACCGGAAAAAAATGAATTTACTGCATTTAATTCTAATAATACTAAACTGGATATTAACTACATGAATGTAGTAAGGGTAGCAACTAATGAAGACGTGTATTTGGGAACCACCAAAGGACTTTTTTCTTATACCCCAAAAAGCGGTAAATTCAAAAATATTTCGCTTTCTGCAGACACATCAGAATCCATGAGTAATTTGCATGTTTATGATATTTTTATCGAAAACGATACCAGTTTGTGGGTTGCTACTTTGATGGGATTAAACCGTGTGAATCCGAAAACCGGGAAAAACACAAAATATACAGTGGAAGATGGATTGCCAAGTAATATTATCAGTGGAATAATCAAAGACAACAACGGAAAACTGTGGATATCAACCACGAATGGTTTATGCCAGTTCAATTCGACGAGTAAAGTGTCTCCCTTATTTTCGAAAAAAGATGGTTTGCAAAGCAATGAGTTTCGACCAAAAAGTATTTTTAAAGATCGGAGTGGTGCCTTGTATTTTGGCGGTTTTAACGGATTCGATATCATTTATCCTGAAAAAATTGTAAAAAATAACAGAGTTCCACAAGTACAAATAACGGAGTTGGAACTTTTTAATAAACCGGTATTGCCAAACACTCCCAATTCGCCACTTAGCGATATAATCACCAATACAAAAGAAATCAAGCTGAAATATGATCAATCAGTGATCACATTTCATTTTGCTGTGATGGATTTTACACGGCCTCAGAAAAATAAACATGCCTATTTTCTTGAAAATTTTGATAATGAATGGACCTATTGCGATAACAGAAGAAGTGTTACTTATACGAACCTCGATCCAGGGGAATATGTTTTCAGAGTAAAAGGTGCTAATAATGATGGAGTGTGGAATGAAAAAGGTACTTCGTTGATTGTTATTGTTTCGCCACCGTGGTGGAAATCACTGGTTTTTAAATCAATATTGATATTTATACTAGTACTATTTATTTTTTCTATTTATTACCTTAGGGTTTCTACTTTGAAAAATCAAAAGCTGTTACTCGAAGAAACCGTTGAACGCAGAACCAGCGAGCTGGCCGAAATTAATGCAACAAAAGATAAACTGTTCTCAATTATTGCTCACGATTTAAAAAGTCCGTTTAATGCAATACTGGGATTTACCGAAATGCTACACAACGATTTTGATTCTTTCGATCAAAAGACCATTAAAAAGATACTATCTGAACTTCGAGTGTCGAGTGAAAATACTTTTATGTTATTGAAAAATTTGTTGGATTGGTCGAGAATGCAAAGAGGGATAATTGGATTCAATCCGGTTCAAACATCGGTGTCAGAAATTGTTAACAATAGTATTTTGATGGTTAGTGCTATTGCAAAAAAGAAGAATGTAAAAATTACGAATACAATCGATGATCAAACAATATCAGTATTGATCGATGTTAATATGATATCGTTGGTGTTTCGAAATTTACTGACAAATGCGGTTAAATTTAGCAATACAGGAGATCGTGTTATTGTTGATGCAAGAATTAATTCAGATGATTTTATAACATTTATGGTTATAGATAATGGAGTTGGCATTGATTCAAATAAATTAAAAACACTATTTACGGTATCCGAGAAGAATTCAACTCCAGGTACAAAAGGTGAAAAAGGAACAGGGCTAGGGCTTATGCTCTGTGCTGAATTTATTGAAAGACACAAAGGTAAAATTTGGGTAGAAAGTGAATTAAAAAAAGGTTCTACATTTTATTTTACCCTACCAAAAACTACATTTTAAATTTTAGATGATTCAGTAGTTAATCTTTCTCAATTGTCTCAACATACAATTTCTCGACTTTTTCTCGTGCCCAGGGAGTTCGGCGTAAAAATTTCAGACTCGATTTGATGCTCGGATTACTGCGGAAACTGTTAATTCGAATAATTTCACCCAACTCGTCCCAACCGTAATAACTCACCAAATATACTAAAATAGCTTCGAGGGTTTTTCCGTGGAGTGGGTTGTTGGGTTGTTCCATAAATTGATAAAATGTTAAACTGTTTTTTACTGCGACTGATCACTTCCTTAAAGTTTCAGTTCTTCGAGTAATTCAATGTACTGTTTTATTCCGTCAATAATTTCGCTTTTATAAATAAATTCGTCGGCAGTGTGCGAGCGGGCAGATGCTCCCGGCCCCATTTTTACCGATAAACACGACATAATTGCCTGGTCGGATGTAGTTGGCGATCCATAAATTCTAATGCCTTTGCTTTTTACCAGTTTGGCAAATGCATGATGTTCCGAAATGCCCGATGAGTTTAAACGTACCGACCGCGGTTTTACTTCCGATTCAATTATTTTGTCCAAAATTTCCGCAACTTCCTTATTTAAATAATGTTCGTTGGTGCGTACATCAACAACAAAATGACAAACATCGGGAACTACATTGTGTTGTGTGCCTGCATTTATTTGTGTGACCGAAACTTTCACTTTCCCCAACACATTCGAAACTTTTTCAAATTCATAATTTCGAAGTTTCTCAATGTCATCTAACGCTTTATAAAGTGCATTTTCTCCTTCTTCGCGCGCAGCATGACCCGATTTTCCGTGTGCATAACAATCTAACACCAACAATCCTTTTTCGGCAATGGCCAGTTCCATTTTTGTTGGTTCGCCAATTATAGCAAAATCGATGGGTGTTACTTTTGGTAAAACAATTTCCATTCCGCGTCGTCCTGAAATTTCTTCTTCGGCACTTGCACCAAAAACAAGGTTGAACGGTAAATCTTTGCGTTCGTAAAAATGAACAAAGGTTGCCAACAATGCAACAAGCGGACCTCCTGCATCGTTACTGCCCAAACCATATAGTTTATCGTTCTCTTCAATCGGCGAAAATGGGTCGAGTGTATATCCTTTTGCCGGTCGTACAGTATCGATATGCGAATCGAGCAAAATTGTTGGTTTTTCTTTTGAATAATGTTTGCAAAAAGCCCAGGTATTCTTCTCTTTTGTATGAAAAGGTATTCCTTCTTTCGTTAGAAAGTCGCGCATTACTTGAGCCGCTTTTTCCTCTTCTTTACTAAAGGAAGGTGTTGAAATTAATGTCTTTAAAAGGTCGATGTATTTCTGCATAAATCAAAATTCAATTGAACGTGCAAAAATGCGAAAAAAAAATGAATTTGAATTGCCTCCCAAAAAGCTTAAGTCCGTTTTTGAAGTTGGTAACTGATTCGTTGAGAAAATAACCCCATTCGTTGATTGTTTTTTCTTCGCATTT
>JBNKOT010000215.1:0-3144 GCA_050294855.1 Draconibacterium sp.
AAGTTCAATCATAAGTCGATTTTGTAAAGCTTTTCCCATTTCGAACAAACACCAGGCGCGACTAAAATTCAGACCATCTAAATGTGCGAGTTTACCATCGCTGCGGTCGGTAACCACAGCAACTTCGATAAAATCTGCCGGATTTTTTTCAAACTTTGGAAGAAATGTTTTTAACCATTTTTGAAATTCTTTTTCGCTTAGTACCTTTTGCATGATTGAAGCTTCTTGCAAACACGGCGAAAGAAAATCGAACCCCCCTGGTTCCCAGGTCAGCGGACATTCGCAATCGTTCATATAATATTCCCTCGCTTTCTGCTCTATTTTTTCGGCCAGTTTGCTGTCGTATTTTTTTGCATAATCGTAAGCGAACGACATCCCAAATGCAATATTATTGTGTTCCCCAATCCGAATTGGATAAATAAGTTTGTCTAAAAATTCGCCAAATTTAGCCGAAATCATTTCAGTAAGCGGAGCAATATTTTCCTGCAGTTCTTTTGCTGCCGGATGATTCCATTCGCGCAACGCTTCATCCAGTTTTAAAAGCCAGGCCCAACCGTATGTTCGTTCGTACGTGCTATTGTGTTCATCGTCAAAATATTCAATTTCTTTTTGAATTTTTTCTTTGGTGATGTTCTTTTTGAGTTTTTCAATAATCTCGTTTTTGTACTGAAAATCGGGAAATTCGCTTAAAATTGTTACCAAAGTCCAGTGGCCGTGTACCGAAGAATGCCAGTCGAAACAACCGTAGAATGAGGGATGCAGAATGCGGGGAGGAGCGAGGTAACTATCGTTGCCCAGAACCTGGTTCAATTTGTTGGGGTACTCCTGATCGATGCATTCGTACGCAAAATGATAAAGATATTCTGCTTTTTTCAGATCGAAATCTAGTGCCGAAGAAACATTGTTTTTCTGAGCATTACTTAAAAAATAAATGGGAAGGATCAGAAACAGAAAGGTGATTTTTAAATTCATTTTAAACAGCGTTGAAATAAGATGTTGTGAATTTAAAAAAATAATAGATTTTATTTCTTTCTGAAATTGTTTCCGCAATCAAAACAGTGAAATTTTTTGCGAAATAAAGGAAAGGGTTGGGTAAATAAAAAGGATAAGATCAAAAATACAAAATCCCATTTTGAATCGATTGCCTGACCATAACTTACATTATCGGAATTGCAGTTTGGGCAGTGATGTTTCGTCTGAGCTTTTAATCCGCACTCGTAAGAAGTTACCATTTCTTTTTCGATGTAATATTCAACCGGACGAACTCTCAAATATTTTCTTATACTTCGGTCTGGATCGAATAATTCGTATAAAAACTGGTTGATCGAAAAGTTGATCCTGAGATTTTTTAAGCGTTGAAACTCCTTTTCTTCTTCGATAATAACAAGCAAAACTTCGTTCGATAACTTGTTATTTTGGATTTTTTCGGTGTGCTGTAAAAGTGTTGGATTATTTCTGATTTGTGATTTAAGTGCCAGTATTTCGTTCTGAAATTCAATTTCGTTCGAAAAAACATCGGGTAATTGATATTCTCCGACACTGTCGAATAAGGTATTTTTTTCGATTGATTTTAGAATGGTTGTTGCTTGTTCGTACTTATTTTCCTGAACTTTTAGTTTTGCTCCTCCAACGGCGACCGCGCTAAACGGATCGACCCACACAATGTTTTCATCAAAAATAAAACATTCAATTCCTTCGCGTTCAAGTCGTCTGCTTTTAATGTAACATTCGATCGGAATATTGGAAGTGAAAATGGTCTTTAGATTGTTCATGGTGTTTTTTGTGGATGCAACAATCTAAATATACAAATTAATTTAACAATAAGAAAACTACTTTCGGTATTTATCGTGTAGTCCAATTCCTTCTATAATTTGAGGAATTACTTTTTGTAATCGACTTTGACGTGTTTCTGCGCGTTTTGCTGCCGAAACATAAGCAGCAAATTCTCTTTTCTTTCCCGGTGTTAATTGATTGAACCGGTTTTCGAGCATCGAATTATTTTCGAAGGCTTCCTGTAATTCATTTGGTATAACAATTTCTTTTTTTCGATTAGGTTTGATCTCCTTGTTTTGTTTTTGATTTTTTATGGCTTCGTGAACATACCTCAGGAGTAATTTATCGTCTCTATCTTCAACCGAAGCGAAACGCCACTGACGCAGAGCTCTTGTAACGTCTTCTTGAGCGTTGATTAAAACTTTTGCTTTGTCCTCTAACAGTGCACCCTTAAAAAACCATAGTCCGACATACGATTTAAACGCCGCCATTCCGATCACATTTTTTCCATTAATGGTATATGCAGGTGCGCCCCATTTTATTGTTTCAACTAAATCGGTTGTTTTTAGCAAATCGCGTAAAATAAGCAGAATTTCTTTTCCGTTTTGTAAGTTTAAAAAGTATTCATCGACAGTTTTATAACTTTTCATAATCGAAATTTTTTATTTTTTCTTTACAAATAAGCCGGTGCCTGTATTTAATTTTGTTTGCACACCAATAAGGTGTTACTTTTGAAAGATTAAAAGAGAGAATATGGATTTGTCACATTTGCCATCGAAATTATTGGAAGCAGCTGTAAATGAATTTTCTAAATTGCCGGGTGTAGGCAGAAAATCTGCCCTTCGGCTTGTTTTATATATATTAAACCAGGAAAAAGATTTTGCCCTGGATTTTGGCAATGCCATAATTAACCTACGTGAAAATATTGTGAGATGTAAGAAATGCAACAATATTTCCGATTCTGAAATTTGCGGAGTATGTTCAAATCAGTTACGTGATCATTCTCAGGTTTGCGTTGTAGAAAACACTAAGGATGTAATGGCCATTGAAAACACGCATCAGTACAATGGAGTATATCATGTTTTGGGAGGATTAATATCGCCGATGGATGGAATAGGCCCAGGAGACCTGGCTATAGAAACGTTGGTCGAAAAAGTAAAAAATGGAAGTGTTAAAGAAGTCATTTTTGCTTTGAGTACAACCATGGAAGGGGATACGACAAATTTTTATATTTACAGGAAAATTAGTGGTTTTGATATTAACGTCACAACCCTGGCAAGAGGGGTGGCCATTGGCGACGATCTGGAATATACCGACGAAATTACCCTGGCACGTTCGCTTACAAACAGGACACCTTTTGAATCTACCTTA
>JBNKOT010000216.1:0-3801 GCA_050294855.1 Draconibacterium sp.
TTGCGTGCAGGAGGTAAAAAAGTTTTGAAAAAGGTGCTCGATAAAATTAAAGAAATAAAGGAAGAGAATAGGCTGAATTTAAGCGGAGAAAGTAAGGTTACTCTTAAAACTAAAAGAGGAATTACCATTAACAAAGACTGCTCGGTTAACTATTCTTTGGTGTACGACAAAGAAACTTCGAAAGTAATTTGTGTGATACACTGCACCGAATGTAACCGGAAAAAGTCTTGTGTTGTTACGCTTGAGTATACAGCTAATAAAGATGGTTTACCAGCCGGAACGGTAAAATTCAAAAATATATATTGAAAAGTAAATTTCAATAGTCAAGTTGTGAGCAGTATTCGTCGTATTTCTTAAAACTGTTCATCGATTCGATTGTTGTATTTTATGATGGAAACGGAAAACCCGATTATTCTTTTCGATGGCATCTGCAATTTGTGTAACAGCGCTGTTAATTTTATTCTGAAACGAGACAAAAAGAAACAGTTTCAGTTGGTGTCTTTGCAGTCGGAGCAAGGTGTGGAATTGATGCATCAATATCAAATTCCAAAAGAAACCGATTCGATCGTTTTTATTGCTGAAAAACAAATTTTTATCGAATCTGATGCAGCATTAAAAATTGCCCGTTTGTTGCCAGTTCCCTGGAATTGGTTGATAGTATTTAAAGTGATTCCTAAAAAAATTAGGGATAAAATTTATCAATGGATTGCCCGAAATCGGTATCGTTGGTTTGGGAAACGGGATGTTTGCCGAATGATCTGATCATGGATTTATCAAGGTTCATGCGATTACAAACATAAAGCCTTTTATCTGCAAGCTCGAATTTTAGAGTTCTAATTTCCCGGCTTCATATTCTTTATACAATTTTGAAAGAACACCCAACCACTGGCTGATTTGTTTAACAGCAGTTTCTGTTTCGGCGCTTACTTCGGCCTTTTTCATTTTCAGCAATAAAAAACCATAAACCGTATCGAGTGCCAATTGAATGTCGTTTGGAGCAGTTGTATTTTTTTGTTTCAATTCAGTAACGATTCCCGAAACCGATTTAAAAGATTGTACATACAATTTTTCAGCTTCAGAATTCATTAGTTTGATGTGCAGTTCGTTTACCTCGTTAATCAGATTGATAAGAAATTGTAAATGACCTTTTTCTTCAATTCCCTCTTTTTCCATCATTTTAACCAAGTTGTTGTACCAATCAGTTAATTCTGCCGACGCTTTTTCATCGGCCTGATATCTAACAATCAATTTTTCCTGAATCAGATTGATATCGCCTTGAAACGTACGGATTAAATCTTCAATCTGGTACAAATACAAAATGTATTCGGCTATGTTTTCTTTTCTTTTTTGTTTTGCTACTAGCATGGATTAAACTGATAAATTGTTAAACTGATAAATTGATAAATTGATAAACTGATAAATGAATAAAGAGATTAGAGGTCAAAAAAGTCATCGAGTTCGCGACGGTCTTTTTTTGTGGGTCGACCAGTGCCGCGATCGCGTGAACTCCATCGCATATTTTTTTGCATTTCGAGCAATTCAATTTCTTCTTGTGGAGTTACATCTTCAACAAAATCGACGATTAGTTTTGCACCCATTCTTTTTTCGCTGAGTGCCAGAATTTTCAGACTTTTTGTAATGGGCGATTTTCTGACCTTTAATGTTTCTCCAACCTTTACCATCCGCGAAGGTTTTACCGGCAGATCATCAATCGAAACATGTCCTTTTTTGCAAGCTTCGGTGGCTTGACTTCTGGTTTTGAAAATGCGCACAGCCCAAAGCCACTTGTCAACCCTCACATTTTCAGTCATATTATTTTCTTTTATTGAAAAAATTCATCGTTCGTTCGGTACCAATCGTTCCAAAACTTTTAATGATTTCGATACAATCATCTTTTTTAAACGGAAGTTCTTTTTCCTCTTGTTTGTCCCAATTACTCAAAACATAATCGGCCTGAAATCCTTTATGAAAATCGTCGCCAACTCCAAAACGCAAACGGGCATAATCGTTTCTGCCCAAAACCTGGTTGATGTTTTCCAATCCGTTGTGTCCGCCGGCTCCTCCTTTTGCACGAACTCTTAAGGTGCCAAATGGTAGTGCAATGTCGTCTACTAAAACCAAAAGATTTTCGATCGGAATATTTTCTTTTTGCAGCCAATAATTTACAGCCCGGCCGCTTAAGTTCATATAAGTGCTTGGTTTTAAAAGAATAAAGGTACGAGCTTTGAATTTATACTCGGCTACAAAACCATAACGTTTATCGTTAAAACTAATATTGGACGCCTCAGCGAGTGCGTCCAATATTTGAAAGCCAATATTATGGCGAGTATTTTTATATTCTGGGCCGATATTACCGAGACCGGCAATTAAATACTTCACAGAATTTATTTTAAGGTTTATTCTTCAGCAGCAGCTTCAGTTCCTTCTTCTCCTTCAGCTTCTTCTCCTTCTTCATCTTCATCATCACCACCGGCAGCCGATTTAGCAGCCCTTGTGATATTAACAGAAACGATAACGTTCGATTTAGTATCTAATAGTTCAACACCAGGAATGGTAACTTCATTTACTTTAATACTTTGTCCGATACCAAGTTTGGTAACATCAACAGTAATTGAATCGGGTAGGTCATCAGCAAGTGCTTTTACTTTAAGTCTGCGCAGGTTAATACTTAATTTACCCCCCATTTTGATCCCTTTTGCCAATCCTTTAATTGCAACAGGGACATCAATTTTAATGGGTTTGCCGGCAACAATTCGTAAGAAATCAATGTGTAGAATTTTTTCTTCAACAGCGTGCCATTGAATATCCTGCATCATTGCTTTGTAAGTTGTTCCATCAATATCGATATCAATTAAATATACGTTTGGAGTATAAACTAACTGCCGTAATTCTGCGAATGGAACTGCAAAATGTACTGGTTCTTCGCCACCGTATAAAACGGCTGGAACGATATCTTGTGAGCGGAGTTTTTTGGTGTCTTTTTTACCAACGGTCTCCCTCATTTGACCTTTAATAACTACTGTCTTCATTTTTAAATTTTTAATAATTATGGTACTCAGCCCTTTCCGTCAACCGACGGAACAAACAGCATGCATAACTAATATGTGCCTGCTTACTGAAAAAGCGGTGCAAATGTATAAATTATTTGTAATATAACGAACTAATTGTCTGATTTTTATAGACACGTTTAATGGCTTCACCAAATGCGTCGGCGACGGTAATGTATTTTATTTTTTTTGTGTCATTTTTTTTGTGAATCGAGTCGGTAAAATAGACTTCTTCCAACTCCGATTTTTCAATGCGTTCGATGGCTGGCCCCGAAAGTACACCATGAGCAGCAAAAGCTCTGACACTTTTTGCTCCCTGCGCTTTCATTAAATTGGCAGCCTTGGTTATTGTTCCGGCAGTATCGATAATATCATCCACAATAATTACATCTTTGTTTTTTACATCACCGATAACCGTCATGTTTCCAACTTCGTTTGCTTTCGAGCGGGTTTTATGGCAAATAACCATGTCGGTTTCCAGCATTTTTGCGTAGGTGTTGGCACGTTTTGTTCCACCCACATCGGGCGATGCAATCACCACATTTTCTAATCCCATTTTTTCGATAAAAGGAATAAATAGTGCCGATGCATATAAATGGTCTACCGGCACATTAAAAAATCCCTGAATCTGATCGGCATGTAAATCCATGGTAATGATTCGATCGACTCCTGATGTTGATAACAGGTCGGCGATTAATTTTGCTCCAATTGAAACGCGTGGTTTATCTTTGCGATCCTGGCGTGCATAACCAAA
>JBNKOT010000217.1:0-4748 GCA_050294855.1 Draconibacterium sp.
GAAAATGGTGAAATTGAAACTTCAGGAAAGTCGGAATACAAAGCAATTGTAGTTCCCAAAACAGAATACATTCCAATAGAAACAATTAAAGTGCTGAATGATTTTATCGCTCAAGGAGGAAAAGTTTATTTCGATGAATACCTTCCGAAAAGTGTTCCAGGAATGTTTGAACTCGAAAAAAGAGAACAGGAATTGAAACAAATCGAAACCGAACTTTCAGCAAAAAAATGTTTTGGTGATGTGTTGGATTTGCTCGAAAAAAACAATGTGTCCGGCGAAAAGTCTTTAGCCGAAAACGGAATTCAGTATTTAAAAATGACCTTGAATAACGAGAATTGGTATATGGTTTTTAATACAAGCACAGCAGCAATCGATAAAAAAGTAAAACTAAATTCGAAAGCTTCAAGCTATGTTTTTATGAATCCGATGAACGGTGAAATACGCGAGGCGGATGCAAATAAAAACGAGATTCGTTTGCAACTCGAACCTGAGCAGTCGGTGTTTATAAAATGTACCGATAAAAGTGTTGATTTACCGTTTTTTACGTATGAAGAAACCGAGCAGCCGGTGACAAAAATTGGTGCGCTTTGGAAAATTGAATTTTTAGACGGTGGTCCTGTGTATCCCGGAAATTTACAAACCGATGAATTAAAATCGTGGACAAAATTGGGCGATCAGCAAACGCTTCGATTTGCTGGCACTGCAAAGTATTCAACCGAATTTAATTGGGACCAAGAAGAAAGCGAAGCCATTTTAAATTTGGGTGAGGTAAAAGAATGTGCGCGGGTTATTTTGAACGGAAAAACGCTTGGAACTTTGTTAGGGCCATCTTTCAAAATAAAAGTTGATAATCTGGTGAACGGAAACAATAAGTTGCAAATTGAAGTAAGCAATTTAGCAGCCAACCGGATTCGCGATCTGGATATCAGAGGTATTGAATGGCGGAAATTTAAAGACATTAATTTGGTTAACCTCGATTATAAAGCTTTTGATGCCTCGGATTGGGAGATACAGGATTCCGGTTTGCTCGGGCCTGTTACACTGACTACATTGTAAAAAAAGTGTTATAAATCTTTTTGATAAATGCGGTAACGTTTGTAAACTTTACCGCCCATTTTTTCCATTTCTGCGCGTACTTTCGTGTTGTATTCCAATTCGAGATGCGAGTCGATGGTTGTTTTTCCGGCAGCTTTTGCCGATGCCAGTAGTTTAATTCCCATGGCTACATCCAACCCGCGACCCTGATATTTTGGATCGATTGCGCCGAGCATTAAATTTAATTGATTCGATTTCTTCCCGGCAAGCAAAACCGGGAATATCCCAAATGGAATTAAAAAACCTTTCGATTTTTGTATGCCGCGGCTCAAATCCGACATGGCAATTACAAACGAAATTACTTCATTATTTTCGTTCACCACTATTTTTACAAACTTCGGATTCACCAAAAAAAGATAACGGTTGGCAAAGTCATCGATTTCTTTTTTGGTAAACGGAATAAAACCATAAATTTCGGTGAAGGTTTTATTGATCAGTTCAAAAACAGGATGAATATAAGGTTTGATTTTACGTCGTGTGGTAAACTCAATTACTTTTAAATTTATATTGTTGCGTTCAAAACGTTCACCAATTTTTTTGTAGAATTCGGGGATTTCATCCGGAATGTCGATTTTGTAAACTACCAAATCTTCCTTTTTTACAAATCCTTCTTTTTCAGTTAGATCAACCATGTACGGAAAGCTGCAATTCGATGCCAGCGAAACGGGTTCGTCAAAACCTTTGGTTAAAAAACCCTGTGGATCTTTATCCGAAAAAGCCAGCGGCCCGACCAGTTTTTGCATGCCTTTTTCTTTGGCCCAGTTGCCTACTTTATTTATTAATTCGTGGTAAACTTCCTGATCGTCCCACGTTTCAATAAAGGCAAATCTACCGTGGTTTTCGTTGTGCTGCCGATTGTAATGATAGCTGATAATACCCATTACCCGACCAACCACTTTTTCGTTTTTATAGGCCAGTAATAAAATGGTGTCGCAATGTTCGAACTGACGATTTTTTTTGGGATTAAAAAATTCGCGGTCGTCCATGTAAATTGGAGGAACCCAATTCGAATGATTTTTATGAATTTCTGCCGGAAGGTGTATAAAGGTTTTTAATTCGCGTTTTGTTTCAACAGGTTTAATTACAACTGCCATTTGCGTTAGTTTTGAAAGTTTGAATATAACAATGTTTTTCAAAAATTCTTTAATTTCGATCTGATTAGAAAAATTGTTTTGGGGATCATCGAAATGCAATAAACCAGTTACTAATTTATATCTGCCAACGTTAGAATCTGTTTTTTTGCAAGGAGTAAAGATTTTAATTCGTCGTATTTGATGTCTTGAATGGCAATGTTTTTATCGATTGCCAAACATGCGGCAGTTGCGGCTGATTGTCCGAGAATCATAAAAACAGGTTCCATCCGTATTGATCCAAAAGCAATGTGACTGCTTGAAACACAAACCGGAACCAACAGATTTTGACATTCTTCTTTTTTCGGAACCAGCGAATGATACGAAATGGAGTAGGGTTTGGGCGGTGCAACTCCAATGTCGCCCTCGTTTTGCACAAACCTTTCCGGAGTAATGTAACGTTGAACATTGTGCGAATCCATAGCGTATGAACCCATTCCAATGGGAAAGGGAACTTCTCGTTTTAAAAGAACATCGTTCTCGGTGGTTACATATTCACCAATCATTCTGCGGGCTTCGCGCACATAAATCTGATGCGGCCAGTTTTGGTTGTCGGTAAATTCATCTTTTGCCAATCCCCAGCTTGCCATTTTATTACGAATGTCGTCCGGAACACGCGGATCGTTCGCCACAAACCAAAGTAATCCCATTTGGTAATCGCGGTGCTCGTTTATTATTTCCTTTCTGCGTTCGTAACTCGCTTCCGGATAATCGTAATTCATGCCAATATTGTCGCTGCTAAACGGGCCGTGATTATTGGTATCGGTCTTTTTGTTGGGCAGCGGATCGAACTTTTCAAACCAGTCTTTTCTGCCGGTTTCAAAAACTCGGGCCAATAACTCGTATTTCGAAGCATCATAATTTTCAGGTTTTGGAAAAGGAATACGATTTTCGTCGACATTGGTCATACACATCCGGAAACAATAAGCTTGTATTTTATTATCGGCAGATCCGTATTTACCCGGCGCTTCGGCTGAAATTCGTGGTAGTAATCCACTTGCCGGATCACCTGGGATTTTATAAGGCGAAATCTTAGTTTTAAAAAAATGTCCGTGATGAAAAACCCCGGTTTGAACACCGTTGTATTTTTCGTTGTACGTGCTGGTACTTTCTCTTCCAACATGATAAGTGACTTCCACCGCAGCCATCAAATCGCCTTCATAAGTTGCATCAATAAATACTTTTCCTTTAAATATTTTTCCAGAAAGTGTGTTGAATGAAACTATTTTTGATTTGTTTTTTTTAAAACCATTCTCACGGTCAAGCCATTCGTTCCGAAAAATCTGAATCTCATTTTCCCGAACAAAATTTTCGAAAACCTGTTCGGCAGTGTGGGGTTCAAAAATCCACATGGTACGGTTTTTACCGTCCATAGCAACCGTACCTTGTCCTTTATTTCCGTATTCGCTTTGTTTCTGCCATTTCCATGCTGATGAATCGTTGTAATGCAACCAAACACGGTGGTAAAATTCGCGGGAAAGACCACCAATCACCGATTTATTACCTGTATCGGTATAACCTAATCCACCCGAAGTTAATCCGCCCAAATGTTGATCGGGAGAAACCACTAAAACCGATTTGCCAGACTGAATTACTTCGACTGCAGCTATTATTGCAGCTGATGTTCCTCCATAAACGATTACATCGGCTTCAAAAGTGTTTTGCATTTTTGCCTGCTTGTTGCATGATATTGTAAAAAAAACAAGTACAATCAGCATTGAAAATTGTGATTTCATTGGTTTAGTATTTTTAATCGTTGTTATTTTTAGATTTAATCAAATTCCAGTTTCCCAAAGTATTCCGGTCGGTGATAATCGGGATTTTCAGTTTCAATTGTATTCCATGTTACAAAATGAGGATCGGAAGTTTCGTCGCCACATTTGTAAAAATTTCCGGTGGCTTTTATTCTGTTGAAAGTTTTTAAACGGTCGTGTGCAAAGGTTACGATCGGAATCCGAATCATCATATCCCATATAAAATTTCCTTGTTTTTCTTCAAAAGGTAGATTTCCCAATGACGATTTAATTTCGATTTGTTCTGCAATTTCGGGAGCGATTGGAGTGCGGTTTCTACGCCCCTGACCGTAAGCAATATGGATGGTGCCGATGCAATTAAATTCGAAATTGTAATAGTTTTTATCGTCCAGCGAAATAAAGAACTCAACCGTACTGTCCTTATAAACATCCCCGTTGGTTTGTGTTTCCTTTGCTAAAATATTTTTTTCCTTCACATAAAATTTGATCCAGATTTCGGTTCCGCAATGTGCAATCCTGAACTTCAAATCAGGTCGATAAGGAAAGGCATCCCAGTTAATTGTTTCAATCCGGTTGATTGAGGTGTGTTTTTCAAGTAAATCTGCCGCTTCTTTATGATTAACTTCTTGATTAACTGTAATTTTTTCAACGAATATTTTTTTCATTCGATATTTTTAGGCTTTGTACAAATATAATAATGTTTAGCATCTGTAAGCAGTCAATTTACACTTGTGGGTTTTGTTCTATAATTCATCCGAAATATCGGGTT
>JBNKOT010000218.1:0-2250 GCA_050294855.1 Draconibacterium sp.
TTTCAACATTCGATGCAAATTGCCAATTTAGCAGAGGAAGTAATTTTAAAAATTGGCGGAAATCCGTTTTTGGTCCGTGCCGGTGCGCTCTATCACGACATCGGAAAAATTGCTAAACCCAACTTTTTTATCGAAAACCAATCGGTTGGAATGAATCCGCACGATAATATGAATCACTTACAAAGTGCCGAAATTATTATCGATCATGTGCAAAACGGTGTTAAAATGGCACAAAAACACAAACTGCCCTACCCGCTAATCGAATTTATTGCCACGCATCACGGCACCACAAAAGCCAAATATTTTTACCTCAAACATCAACAAGAAAATCCAGACAAGAAAATCGACGAAAGTTCGTTTATCTATCCGGGACCACTCCCAAGATCGAAAGAAGCTGCAGTTGTAATGCTGGTTGATGGAATTGAAGCCGCTTCGAGAAGTTTACCCGAAAAAACTTTTGTCAAATTACAAGAGTTGATTGGAAATATGATTGACCAGAAAATAAAGGATAAACAGCTGGATAATTCAGAACTTACTTTTAACGACATTAATATTATTAAAGCCACTTTATTGGAAAAATTAATAAATATTTATCACATCAGAATAGAATATCCAAAAGAAGAAAAAGAATAAAATAGTATGTTTGCAAAATTATAGAAATCAATTTTGGAATTTTTAATTAATAAAACATGAAAACGATACAAAATTTAGTTTTAGTTCTTGCAATTCTTTTTGCATTTACTTACTGCAAGAAAGATGACCCCACACCGCCGGTTGAACCGGACAAGGAGGAAGCACCGGAACTCACACAAAAGGTAAACGAGTTTATAGAAGAGGTGATGGGCGATATTTATCTGTGGGCCGATAACATTCCGAATATTGACACCAGGTACGAATTTGATTCAAAAGCTTATTTCGATAAATTATTAGACACCGAAGACAAATGGTCTTTTCTTACCGACGACGTTGTTGCTCTTGAAGGAAGTTTCGAGGGTGTGGAAAAGTCGTATGGTTGGTCGCTTGCTTTTGGACGTTTTTCGAATACCAATGATATTTTTGCATTGGTAGAATATGTATACCCAAACACTCCGGCAGCTGAAGCAGGATTGAAACGAGGAGATTTTATTATGGAAATGTCGGGCAGCCCGATTACTGACGATAATTACATGGATTTATTAAACGGCAATGATCTGACCATCACACTTGGTGTTATTGGCGATGCCGGCGTTAGCCCAGGTGGCACTGTTAGTTTAACTGCACAAGAACTACAATTAAATCCGGTAGTAATCAGTAAAATTGTTGAACACGGAGGTAAAAAAGTAGGCTACTTATTTTATGCACAATACATTGCCAATTATAATGAAAGCCTCGACACTGCCTTTCAACATTTTGCCGATGCACAAGTAGACGATGTAGTGCTTGATTTACGTTATAATCCGGGTGGAGGAACAGTTGCTGCACAGCATTTATGTTCTTCGCTTGCTCCTCTAGATGCAGTGAATACAGAAGCTACGCTTGTTACATTCCAATGGAATAACAAGTACCAAACGTATTGGGAAGAGCATAATGTGCCTCAACAATTAAAAATCCAATTCGTTGATGATGTACAGGTAAAACTAGGTCTTTCGAGATTGTATGTTTTAACAGGATCGGGAACTGCCTCGGCTTCGGAACTTACAATAACCGGATTAAAACCTTACTTGCCGGTAACAACAATAGGAGGAACTACTTACGGGAAATACACTGCATCAATTACGTTTAAACCGGAAGATATTTATAATTCTGCAAGCTATTACGAAGACTTTAAAAACTGGGGTTTACAACCCATCGTTTTGCGTTATGCCAACGTGCAGGGAGTTACCGATTTTAAAGATGGTTTTGCCCCCGACATTGAAGTAGATGACGAATTATTCGAAGCGATTCCACTAGGAGATAAAAATGAGCAACTTTTAAAAGCTGCTTTGGAAGAAATTACCGGAGAAGAAGTAATTGCAATCGCCGAAAAAAGTGCCCGAAAAATCCCGGAATATACTATTTTCGACCGTGGATTTTCAAAGTTTGACAAAAATAAACGAGAAGTTCGGGTTGATCATTTGAATAAAGGTTTTAGGAAATAGAAATTGTTTTAAAGAATTATAGGAATGGACAAGTAATTTATTTTGCTTGTCCTTTTTTTTATCAGACGAATACTTGTTGTACAAAAAATTTCGTCCCGATGGGACTTTGGAGTATTTGCTTTTGTATTTCTTA
>JBNKOT010000219.1:0-2312 GCA_050294855.1 Draconibacterium sp.
ATTTGGGCGTTCAGTATAATATCATCAAAAAAAGTGGCTCGTGGTTTAGTTATGGCGAAACCAGACTTGGACAAGGTCGCGAAACAGTACGTAAATTAATTGCTGATAATGTTGAATTATCGGAAGAACTCGAAATGAAAATTGTTCAGGCAATTACTGGAACAGAAGTAGCAACTACAGAATAAAAATAATAACAAGACAGAAAGTACTGGATGAACCGCTTCTGTCGATTCATCCAGTTTTTTTATAAATACATTGAGTCTGATTCAAATAATTGAGGATCAGTCTGATAAAAAAATAATTTCGATGAAAGTTCTAAAGTTTGGTGGTACTTCGGTTGGATCGGCCGAAAACATTAAAAAGGTAAAGCAGATTGTTGAAAATCAGAACGATAATGTAATAGTTGTGGTGTCGGCGCTAGGCGGAATAACGGATAAAATTCTGACGGCTGCACGAAATGCATCTACCGGAATGTCAGACTTTTCTGCGGAATTAAAAGAAATAAAAAAACGACACGACGAAATCATTTCGATACTTTTTAATGGCAGTGGTTCGATTATATACATTGTGGATGAGTTGCTCGACGAACTGGAACAAATTCTGACCGGAATTACGTTGGTTGGTGAATTAACCGCAAAAACACTCGATCGGATTGCAGGAATTGGCGAACGCATTTCTTCTCATATCGTGGCACAATACATTGGTGCCGAGCGAAAAGATGCAAGCGAATTTATTCGCACCGACAGTAATTTTGGAAAAGCACTAGTCGATTTTAAAGCCACTGACAAAGCCATTCAAAATTCGTTTAATAATTTTAAAGGAATTGCTGTTGTTCCCGGTTTTATTTCTAAGAATGAAAAAGGAGAATATACTACAATTGGCCGCGGAGGATCGGATTATACTGCAGCAATAATTTCGGCGGCTTTGAATGTCGAAGTCCTTGAAATCTGGACCGATGTTAATGGATTTATGACAGCTGATCCGCGGATAATTCGCAAAGCATACACCATTCCTGAACTAACTTATTCGGAGGCGATGGAATTATCGCATTTTGGTGCGAAAGTAATTTATCCGCCCACCATTTTGCCGGTTTATCAAAAGGGAATTCCAATTCATATTAAAAATACTTTCGAACCGGAAAATCCAGGAACACGAATTTCGAAAACCATGGAAAATGGTTTGGAACGGCCGATTAAAGGAATTTCGTCGATCTCCGGAATTAATCTGGTTACTTTGCAGGGAATCGGAATGGTTGGAGTTACCGGAATTTCGATGCGATTGTTTACTGCATTGGCAAAAGAAAATGTAAATGTGATTTTAATCTCGCAGGCTTCGTCCGAGAATTCGATTAGTGTTGCCATAGATGAGCACGCCGTTGATTTGGCTGAAAATGCCATTCGCGATGAATTTGAAAAGGAGATTTCTACCGGGCAGATCAATAAAATCGACATTGAAAATAATCTTTCTATTGTCGCAATCGTTGGTGAAAACATGAAACATACAACCGGAATTGCCGGAAAACTATTTTCGACAATGGGGAAAAGTGGAGTGAATATTATTGCCATCGCACAGGGAGCATCGGAATTAAATATTTCGTGGGTTGTTCGAAACGACGATTTACGAAAAACCTTAAATGTGGTTCACGAATCGTTTTTCCTTTCCGAAAATGTTGAACTGAATATTTTCATGATGGGAATTGGAACGGTTGGTGGAAACTTGCTGCAACAACTTCAGAGTCAGCAAGAAAAATTATTAAAGGAAAAACACCTCAAATTGAAATTGACAGGTGTTGCCAATTCGAGAAAAATGGCATTCGATCGCGACGGAATTTCGATTGCATCATTTAAAGAATGTTTGGAAGCATCCGACAAAATTTCAAGTTTACAGGGATTTGCAGACGAAATAAAAGCAATGAATATCTACAATTCGGTTTTTGTGGATTGTACGGCTTCCGACGATGTAGCAACTTTGTACAAAGAAATTTTGAGTTCGAATATTTCGGTGGTGACAGCCAATAAGGTCGCGGCTTCTTCTGATTTCGATAACTATTCGGAACTTAAAAGAATAGCCAAGCGAAAGGGAGTAAAATTCCTTTTCGAAACCAATGTTGGTGCAGGGTTACCAATAATTAATACTTTAAATGATTTGGTAAATTCAGGCGATAAAATCCTTAAAATTGAGGCGGTTTTATCGGGCACTTTGAATTATATTTTTAATACAATTTCAGCAGAAACTCCCCTAAGCAAAACCATAAAGATGGCAAAAGAAGAAGGATTTTCTGAACCCGATCCACGTATCGATTTAAGTGGTGT
>JBNKOT010000220.1:0-23630 GCA_050294855.1 Draconibacterium sp.
GTTGCGGCGGTGGAATCGATTTGGATGACGAATTAAAAGAAATTAATTACGAAGGAACGGCAATTATAGCAGCTCACCAATATTTACATGCAAAAGGAGAAGAGGGATATTTGAAAAATGGAATTGCCAAAACAAACGAAAAAGATTTTTTTATCGATTTAGGGAAAGCAGTTATTGCCAAATTTTTAGAAAAATAAATTGAACATCAACTTGGTGTTTTCCGTAGTAAAAGAAATTTAACCACAGAGGACATGGAGAAGGCACAGTGTTTCACAGAGAAAAGAGTAAAGACATGAATCAGGGAGTAAAAGATTTAATCGAAGTTTCGCGGTTTTACGGACAAAAAAAAGAATATGTAATTGCCGGCGGCGGTAACACTTCATTCAAAACAGAAGATAAACTTTGGGTGAAAGCAAGTGGCTTTGCTTTATCTACTATAAACGAAGAAGGTTTCGCAGTAATGGATCGAAAAAAATTAGCTTCGATTTCAGAAAATGAATACAGCTCTGATTCATTCGAACGTGAAAGTCAGATTAAAAATGATCTTGCTGATGCCACAATAACAAAGGATAAACGCCCTTCGGTTGAAACCTCATTCCACAATGCTATCAACTATAAATATGTTGTTCACCTGCATCCAACGGCTGTAAATGGAATTATGTGCAGCAATAAGGCAGAAGAATTGGTTAAACCCATTTTTGGCGACGAAGCGATTTACATTCCTTATATCGATCCGGGTTACATTTTGTTTAAGGCTGTTGAAGCTAAAATCATAGAATTCAGAGCTGCAAAGGGTTATGATCCAAAGGTAATTTTATTACAAAATCATGGTATTTTTGTTAGCGCCGATTCAACCGCAGAAATTATTTCTATTTACGATGAAATTATTGCGAACATCGAAAAAGAAGTTACAACTCCACTCGATAATACAATTCTTCCGGTTGCAGAGCATGTAACAGAAGTTGTTCCTGCAATTCGTGCTCTCGTTTCTACTGAAGGGTTAAAAACAATCAAAGTTACCAACTCGGCTTTGGTTGAAAAGTTTAATTGTTGTGCAAAATCGTTTGAAAAAGTGAATTTTCCATTCACTCCCGATTTAATTGTTTATTGCAAATCGAAATACATTTATATCGACGAAGTTTCTTCACCGGAAGAAACAATTGAAACCTTTAAAATGAAATATGAAGCCTTTGTTGCTGACAATGGTTTTGCACCTAAAGTAGTATTTATAAAGGGTATTGGAATGCTTTCTATTGGCGACAATGCAGCACAGTCGAATATTATTAAAGAAGTGTTTGAAGATGCCATGAAAATTTCGTGGTTATCCGAATCATTCGGTGGTCAGCACTTTATGACTCCCAAACAAATTAATTTTATTGATACCTGGGAAGTTGAAAATTACCGCCGTAAAGTTTCTGCAGGAGCAGCAGCCGGCCGTGTTGAAAACAAGGTATCGATTGTTACAGGTGCGGCCCAGGGATTTGGCGAAGGTATTGCACGAGTAATGAAAGAAAACGGTTCGAACATCGTTGTTGCCGATCTTAACGAAACAGTAGGGCTTGCTACTGCAAACTCTTTCAACGAAATAAAAAATAGTAGCCACGCCCTTTTTGTAAAATCAAATGTTGCCGACCAGGCTTCTTTAAAAAACCTGATGCACCAAACCATATGCGAATTTGGTGGCTTAGATGTTTTTATAAGTAATGCCGGTATTTTACGTGCCGGAGGTTTGGAAGAAATGACGCCTGAAGACTTCGATTTGGTTACAAAAATAAATTACAATGCCTATTTTTATTGCACAAAGGCAGCCACTCCAATCATGAAATTACAAAACAAATACAATGCTTCGTTGTATGCCGATATTATTCAAATTAACTCGAAATCGGGTTTAGCCGGAAGTAAGAAAAACTTTGCTTATGCCGGCGGAAAATTTGGTGGAATTGGTTTAACTCAGTCGTTTGCACTTGAGTTAGCTCCTAATAGAATTAAAGTAAACTCGGTTTGTCCGGGAAACTTTTATGAAGGTCCACTTTGGAGCGATCCCGAAAATGGTTTATTTGTTCAGTACCTTAAAGCAGGAAAAGTTCCGGGAGCGCTTACCATTGACGATGTTAAAGCCTTCTACTTAGCACAGGTTCCGCTCGGAAAAGGCTGTTCACCTGTTGATGTTGCAAAGGCCGTCTTTTATGCAATCGATCAGGAAAATGAAACGGGGCAGGCAATTCCGGTTAGTGGTGGGCAAATTATGTTGAATTAAAACATGTAGTGAATAGATAGTAATTAGTAGTGAGTAAAAAGAATAGACACATTTAACCAAAAGTCACCCTGAACTTGTATCGGCAACTTTTTGAAACAAATTCAGATTCCGTTAGCTAACGCATGGAATGACGATGCCAAAATACTTTGTATTTTAATCTCACTACTCAAATCGAAAAAATATGAAAACAAAAGCAGTACGATTATACGGAAAAAGCGATTTGAAACTGGAAGAGTTTGAACTTCCAAAAATCAACGACGACGAGATTTTGGCAAAAGTAGTATCCGACAGCATTTGTATGTCGAGTTACAAAGCGGCCACACAAGGAACCGATCACAAACGTGTTCCCGATAATGCAGCAGATAATCCGGTGATTATAGGCCACGAGTTTAGCGGCGAAATTGTTGAAGTGGGCGCCAAATGGCAGAACAAATTTAAAGCCGGACAAAAATATTCTATTCAGCCCGCCATTTATTACAACGATGGTCCGGTTGGCGTTTTGAGTGCTCCCGGTTATTCCTATCCCAACATTGGCGGCGATGCAACTTATGTGATTATCCCAAAAGATGTGCTGGAACAGGATTGTTTGCTGGCCTACGATGGCCCGGGATTTTATCCGGCGTCTTTGGCCGAACCGCTCAGTTGTGTGATCGGTGCAATGCACGCGAACTACCACACCAAACCCGGTTCGTACATTCACGAAATGGAAATTATTGATGGTGGTAAAATGGCCATTCTTGCGGGTGTTGGACCAATGGGGCTTGCTGCCATCAATTATGTAGTTACCCGCGAAGACCGAAAACCAGCGTTGTTGGTAGTTACCGATATTGCGCAAGATCGTCTGGATCGTGCAGCCGAGATTTTTCCGCCAAAGTGGGCAAACGAAAACGGTATCGAATTAATTTATTTGAACACCGGCAACATTGAAGATCCGGTGAAAGCCTTAAAAGATTTATCGGGTGGTACGGGTTACGACGATGTGTTTGTTTTTGCTCCGGTTGCGCCTGTAATAGAGCAAGGAGATGCAATTTTGGCAAACGACGGATGTCTGAACTTCTTTGCTGGCCCCAGCAACACCGAGTTTTCAGCAAAAATGAATTTTTACAACGTTCATTACGCAGCCACTCACATTGTAGGAACTTCGGGAGGAAACAACGACGACATGGTGGAAGCGTTAGACTGCATGAGCAAAGGCCTCGATCCGGCGGGTTTGGTAACACATGTCGGTGGATTAAATGCAGTGATCGACACTACTTTAAATCTACCCAAAATTCCGGGGGGGAAAAAACTGATCTATACCCACAAAAATTTGCCGTTAACTGCAATTTCCGATTTCGAAAAGTTGGGACAAGAAAATCCTTTTTATGCTGATTTAGCCAAAATTGTTTCAAAAACAAAAGGACTTTGGAATGTTGAAGCCGAAGATTATATTTTGGCCAACGCGCCCGCTATTTAAAACAAAAAAACTAAGCAAACACACAAAATTTGACGATATAAGAATAGTCCTGAAAGGATAACAATCGTATAAGTTTATTGAGAATCCTTACTACAATTTGTTTAAGGAGAATAATTATTATTTTATTGATTAAAAAATTTTCATTTTTTATAAAAAGATTGAAAACATATTTAGGAGTAATGCGTTACAGTACTACCATTAAATCATTATTCAACATTTTAAAACAAACCTCATGATAAAAAAAGTAATACTAATCGTATTTGTTTTCGTTTTTGCAGGAATTAGCTATGTTTCAGTTGGTCAGGATGATATTAAAGAATCCTCAAAATTTACTGCAGGTATTGTTACCGGTTATTATTTTGGATATGGCGTTCAGGCAAATATTAAAGCAAACGATTTCGCTAAAGAATTTCCTTTTGAACTGCGTTTAGGAGTTGGGTACACAATGCTTTCCCCAGGGCACGCTGCCGATGCACGCCGAATTTTTATTAATAATGCAACCAACGGAGTCCCTGAAAAAAAAGGAACGAATTTCGATTATCGATTGGATTTTTTATTGCCAACATCGATATTTGGAGTAGAAAACTCGTATCTTATTTTTGGCCCGCGATATTCTAATTTTAAAGGAAATTTTAAATATGTCGGGGGAAACGAAGATTTCGATGTTAAAACCAAACAATGGGGAGTTGGCGCTGGAATTGAGAATCATTTTGCCATGACCAAAAACATTGATTTAGTGTTAGTTTTTGGACTCGATTATTATTTTGACAGCACATTAAAAGGACACGACACCTCCTACAGTCCTAACAACGACAATGTAAATGCAAGGAATGACAAACAAAACGATAACACACCTTTTCAATACAAAGATGCCGACAAAGCAATAAATCAACCTAAAATTATGCCACGCGCAATGATTGGGGTGAGTTTTGGATTATAAAAGGAATAGCAGTTAATTCTTATTTAAACTTTCCAGATAACTCATCGCCATTCTTAGTTCTCCATAAGTTATCGCTTCGCCAAATCGAGCTTTGGCCGCACCAAAACTCTTGTTTTCAACAGATTCAAAATACTCAAGCATCTTTTTGAGTTTTTCTTCTGCTATAAACAATTTTATATCCAACTTGCCCAAACCCACATAATGTGCCAAATGACTTTCAATAGTTCCGGGAGAAAGTGCACGTTCGCTTGCAATCTCTTCGAGCGATTTACCAGCTTGATACATTTCGAAACTTACCTTTTTTGAATCTATTTTTGGCTTTTTCTCTTTACCCGCATTTTTTAGTGGAATTTCCATTCGTTCAATTCCATTGTCGTCGCAAAACAATTGAATGATCTGAATAATATCTGCTCCGAATTGTTCTATTTTTTTTGCTCCTAAACCGTTGATTAATTTAAGCGTCGATTTTTCGACCGGTAAGTAATTCACCAATTCAATTAAGGTTTTTTGCGAGAAAATCATAAACAATGGAATGCCCAATTCTTTCGATTTTTCGTAACGAAACGAACGTAAAGTGGTGTACAATTCCTGGTGAGGAATGGCGTCGAGATCCAAAATCTCTTTGGCTTTTGCCTTTTTCGACCCCGATCTTCCGGAATCTATTACGGCTCTGGCTTTGGCGTCGAGCAATTTTTTTACTTCAAAACCGGTTTCACAAATTTCAAAACTTGCGAGTTTTAAACCGATTTCATCAGAAAGTTTGGCAGAAACATTTTTAAGCTGTTTCCGAACGGCCTTGTTATCGACGTCCAGATCGACTTTTGCAAAATCGTCTACCAAAATGGCATTCACTTTTTTGGTAAAATATCTGGCTGCTTTAGTGATGCGCTCCAACAAATTTTTATTGGCTGAAATATCGGGTTCATCCTGTAAAAGCTGATTGATCTGAATCTGAAATTTTTCTGCAACATCGACCAATTCAGCATACAGTGCCGATTTAATTTTTTGTGCCTGACCAATTACAATTTCAGGCACCGTCGACGTGTTTTCGCGTATAATTTTATTGATTGTATTGATCTGAATTTTCAGGTTTTCGAAATCAAAAACATCGAGCAGCAATTCTTTCTGAAACGCCAGTTTTGCGTCGTTTAATTCTTTATCGCCGGGTTGATTGTCTTCCACATTTTGAATAAAACTCCCAACGGTATTGTCTTTTACAATGCTTCTGCCACCAATCGGAGTACTCAAAACCACTCCTTCCAATGTTTTACAACGACTGAGTGCGACATAAACCTGACCGTGTGCAAACGAGGCCTCGGCATCGATGATCGCGCGCTCAAATGTTAACCCCTGACTTTTATGAATGGTAATCGCCCAAGCCAATTTTAGTGGAATCTGTTTAAACGAACCTTCCACCGATTCGCTAATTTCGGCGGTTTCTTTATCTACCGAATATTTGATATTCTCCCACAATAATGGTGTCACTTCAATTTCATCGTCGTCGTCGGGGCATTGAACGGTAATCGATTCATCGTCCATTTTTGTTACCTGCCCTATTTTTCCATTAAAAAAACGTTTCTCCGGATCAGGATCGTTTTTAACAAACATTACCTGCGCACCAACTTTTAGTTTTAATTCCAACTCTGTAGGGTACGAATATTCCGGAAACTTCCCTTCCAGATGGGCGGTAAAGATTTCTACTTTTGCGGTCAGTTGTCTTAATTTTGTATCGTTAATACGTTGCGCCTGAACATTATGTGTACAAAGTGTAATGTACCCTTCCTCTTCATCCAAGGTAAAATCTGGAATGTACCGTTGATTCAGAGCTGCCATTGAATTTTCATCTAATTTATTGTCGCGGACTTTATTCAGCAATTCAATAAATTTCTCGTCTTGCTGACGAAAAACGTAGGTTAGCTCGATGCTTACAAACGATGTTTCGCTTAAAGCTTTGCTGCTAAAAAAATACACTGTTTCGTACTCTCGTTTCAGCAAATTCCATTCGTCGCTTTTTACCACCGGAGAAAGTTGCTGTAAATCGCCGATCATTAAAACCTGTGCTCCTCCAAATGGTTTATGTTTGTTTTTAAAGCGGCGCATAACACGATCTACCGCATCGAGTAAATCGGCACGAACCATACTTATTTCGTCGATTACCAACAAATCGAGACTTCTGATAATATTGATTTTTTCTTTGTTGTATCGGTTTTGCTCGCTGGTGGTTTTGTCCAATCCCACTTGCGGTCCAAACGACAATTGAAAAAAGGAATGAATGGTAACACCACCGGCATTAATTGCCGCAACTCCGGTTGGAGCAACCACAATCATTCGTTTGGGCGATCGTTCTTTTAAACTTTTCAGAAAAGTGGTTTTGCCGGTTCCGGCTTTTCCTGTTAGAAAAATGTTTTGTCCGGTGTATTGAACGAAGTCGTAAGCTAATTCAAGTTGTTTGTTGGTTTGCATTGACACTAATTTTCCTCTAAAATACTATTTATTTGATTTTAACACCAAATCATCATATTCACTCCCATCAACCACGGCTTCAATCACAACCGGACCATCATTCGAAAAAGCAGCGCGCAAAGCTTTTTTATATTCGCCAATATTAACTGCCCGTAATACCGGAACACCAAAATAATGATTTGTAGGTTCTTCCGGTAAAACGTGGAGGGCAGTTCCGTACTGATTATCACAACTTTTTTTCTCTTGTTTGATTCGAATGAGCGACAAACTATTATCGATAATTACCACAAAAACAATTTTTAAATTCAGTCGTTTTGCGCTTGCCAACTCTCCCACTGTCATTAAAAATCCACCGTCGCCTAATACAGCGACAACCGGCAAATCGGGGTTGCAAAGTTTCGCTGCCAGAGCTGCCGGAATTGCAAATCCCATACCCGACCAGCCATTTGTCATGATTAGTTTTTGAGGTTCAGGAGTACGCCACATTTGCCCAACCAAATGTAAATGAGCACCCACATCCACCGTTAATATTCCTTCGTCAGGTAAAGCTTTTCTTAATTCGTTAACAACTGCCAGTGGCCCAAAATATTCGGTTGCCGGGGTCAATTTCTGAAATAATTTTGCCTTTTGATTTATTAGTTGATTTAAATCCCATTCTTTTGGCAGCGAGTTCATTTCAACAAACTCTGCCAACGAAGTTTTTAAATCGTCAACCACATTTATTACTTGTATAATTTTCTGCTTATCAACATCCGCCATTTTTGTATCGAAATGAATAAGCGGTACTTCAGGTATCCAATCTTCGTAATTAAACTCAACCGGATCGTAACCAATTCCAATAACCAGATCAGCTTTTTTATAGGTTTCTGAAACGATATCAGAAAGTGCATGAAACAGAACTCCGGCATACAGTGGATGATCTTCGGAAAACATTCCTTTTGCCATGGGCGTTACAACCACTGGCAGTTGAAATTTTTCGGCAATCTCACGAATTTCATTTTTAACACCAGCTCTTACTGCGGATAAACCGACTGCCAAAACCGGTCGTTTGGCCAAACTAAAAAAATGCGCCAGCTCTTTATAAAACTCCACATCCTGACTTTCAGGCGATTCTTTTTCAAGGCGTAAATAATTGATTTCATTTTCGGATTCGCCAACTATTTGCTGACCAATTCCGGCCGGCACTCCAATATAAACCGAACCCGGATATTCATCGACAGCAATGTTTGCGCCTTTCAAAATCAATTCATCAACGTTGTCCTTTTTTAGCCTCGATGTCCATTTTGTAATGGGGAAAAATAGTTGCTGATGATCGATATTCATTTGTACCCTTCGTTTCAACAAATGTTTGGGCATTTCGTCGGCAAAGGCAATTATGGGAGAACGATCGAGCAAAGCACCACCAACACCTGTACTCAAATTGGTTGCGCCGGGGCCAAAGGTTCCAAAACAAACTCCGGGTAATTTGGTTAGCCGGCCACAAACATCGGCCATAATTGCGGCGGTACTTTCGTGTCCTACCAAAATAAAATCGATTCCATCTTCGGAACGCAGCGCTTCAATGTAATCGATCATGTTTCCGCTGGGTACACCAAACACATATTTCACACCAATTTCTTTTAAGGTGCGGGCAAATATTTGTGCAACGGATGGCATTGTAATTTTTTATGAAATTAAAGCTTTTAGCTTGTCCAGATTAATATCGGGTTCAGTTATCTGAAGTTTGGCGCGCGAATAAAATGCGTTGCGTTTTTTTAAGGTTTCATCAATAAAAGCAACCAGTTCTTCTTTCGATTTTCCTTTGATTAAAGGCCGTTCGGTTTTAGATTTCATCAGGCGGTCGGCCAGAATTTTTGGGTCGATGTTCAGGTGAATGGTGGTTCCTGTTTCGTTCATCAAATCGATGTTATCGAAAAAACAAGGAGCACCTCCACCGGTTGCAATTACAAGATCGGTAAAATTGGAAAGTTCTTCGAGTGCTTTTCGCTCCTTCTTTCTGAATTCATCTTCTCCCTCTTCGGCAAAAATCTGCGGTATGGTTTTACAATTTCGCTCTTCGATGTAATTATCCATATCGACAAATTGCACGCCTAAATGATTGGCAAGTTTCCACCCTAAATGCGATTTTCCGCTCCCCATATAACCGATCAAGTAAATTCTCATAATTAAAGTTCAGCGTTTAGAGTTTAACGAGTTGGATTAGCTTTTGTTTTACACATCAAACTTGAGACTAAAATAACGACATCTGATCATCGCCTTTAGGACGGTTTATTTCCATTGGTACGTCTTCGCTATCTTGTATCCCGCTTTCAGTTGGTTCTTCCTCAGACTCCTCTTCCTCTTCGTGATGATCGTAATCGTCTTTTATTATTGGTTCAATCTCCTTAATATTATTCACTTCGTAATTCGATAAACGTTTCCCTTTTGCTTTCCACGATTTTACACCGATAAATTCGGCCACTTCAATAATCTCATTTTCACGTTCGGCATTCTTACCACCAAAAGTAAGTTCTAAACGTGGATAATGCACCCAGGTAACGCTGATTAGTTTATTGTCTGAATTGTCTCCGATAAAACGAATCAGTTTGCCTTCCACCTCATCAATTTCGAAACGTTTTACGTAATAAAACTGCTGCTCGGCATCGTAATAAACTGCCGATAATATTTTGCGCCTATCAAATTTTTCGATCACAAGAATATCCTCACCAAAGTGATTGCTCAGATCGTAATTGTACAACTGATATTCGCCTTTCTTGTAGAGCACAAGAATTTTGTCTTCGCCAGAAAATTCGCCTAAGAACTTACCCCGATTATCGGCGTTAATCCTTCGCACATCCTCGTCGAACCAAATCTTGCGACCACCGAGGGTAGAAACACCTTTTTCTTTTAAGGAGATTTTTTGCACCTCGTATTTGGTTAAAATATTTCCCATCGACTGGCGCCCTTTAATGGCGAGTTCACCCAAATCTTCTTCGAAAATTAATTTTTTGATGCGTGGTTTTGGTTTGAGTACCACTTTTAAAACTTCGGCTTCGCCATTCGGATTCGCCGAGAAATAAACTATCCTCGAACCTTTTGTTTCCTTGGTTAAGTTATACTCTTTGTCGCGTGTAACACCCGTCACCGAAAAACGTTTCATGTACGAAAATCCCGATTCCCCATCTTTGTAAACCACGTTATAAATGGTGCGTTTGTCGTTCTTTTTGAACACAGCCACATGCAGCGGATTTTTTCCGATAAATGCTTTGTCGGCTACTTTGGTAATAAAATAAGTTCCGTCGCGATGGAAAACAATAATGTCGTCAATGTCGGAACAATCGCTCACAAATTCGTCTTTTTTCAGACTTGTACCCACAAATCCCTCTTTTCGGTCGATGTATAATTTTTCGCTCCGAACCACCACTTTTGAAGCGACAATATTTTCAAAACTCCTGATTTCGGTTTTTCGCTCGCGGCCTTTTCCATATTTGGTTTTTAAATGAACAAACCATTTTATGGTGAACGAAACGATGTTTTTGATGTTATCAACCACTTGAGCAATTTCCTCTTCAACAGCCAGTAAATGGTCGTTGGCTTTGTCTTTGTTGAATTTTAAGATTCGTGCCATTCTGATTTCCATCAATTTCAGAATGTCTTCTCGAGTAATTTCGCGTTTTAATTTTGGTTTCCACGGATCGAGTCGCTTGTCGATGTGTGCCACCGCAGCATCCATATTTTCCGAATCTTCAAACTTTTTATCTTTGTAGATACGCTCTTCGATAAATATTTTTTCGAGCGACGAAAAATGCCATGCTTCTTCGAGTTCTGCTTTTTTGATCTCGAGCTCCAATTTCAACAATCCCATGGTGCTGATGGTAGAGCGTCTAAGAATTTCTTTTACGCCAATAAAAATGGGTTTGTCGTTTTCAATGATTACCGAGTTTGGCGAAAGCGAAAGTTCGCAATCGGTAAATGCATACAAAGCATCTATTGTTTTATCCGATGAAACACCTGAGGCCAGATGAACCAAAATCTCGACATGTTCGGCGGTGTTGTCATCAATTTTTTTGACTTTTATTTTGCCGCGGTCGTTGGCTTTTATAATCGATTCGATTAGCGAAGAAGTTGTTTTTCCGTACGGAACTTCGGTAATCACTAAGGTTCTATTATCACGCTTTTCAATTTTTGCACGCACTTTAATCGATCCGCCGCGTAATCCGTCGTTGTACTTACTAAAATCAGCCGATCCGCCAGTTGGAAAATCGGGCACTAAATCGAAGTCTTTATCTTTTAAATGAGCAATCGAAGCATCGATCAGTTCAATAAAATTGTGCGGAAAAAGTTTGGAAGCCAAACCCACTGCAATTCCATCGACACCTTGCGCAAGCAGTAGCGGAAATTTTACGGGAAGTGTAACCGGTTCTCTTTTTCGTCCATCGTAAGAAAGTTTCCATTCGGTTGTTTTTGGGTTGAATAAAACCTCGAGCGCAAATTTCGACAAGCGTGCCTCGATATAACGTGGTGCTGCCGATCCGTCGCCGGTTAAAATATTTCCCCAGTTTCCCTGTGTGTCGATCAGTAATTCTTTTTGCCCGAGCTGAACCGTTGCATCGGCAATGGATGCATCGCCGTGCGGATGATATTGCATGGTTTGTCCGATAATGTTCGCTACTTTGTTGTAACGTCCATCATCCATTTCGCGCATGGCATGCATAATTCTGCGCTGAACCGGTTTCAAGCCATCGTTGATGTACGGCACTGCACGTTCTAAAATTACATACGATGCATAATCAAGAAACCACTCTTTGTACATCCCCGACAAATAGGTAACCGTATCTTTTACATTCTCGTCCTGAATTTCTTCGTGCTCTAAATTCTCTTCTGACATTCTGCTTTTTTCGTCCTTTAAAGTTGGTTTTATCTATGCGACTTCGTCCTTTTCTACGTATAAATTTTCAATAATAAATTCTTGTCGTGTTGGTGTATTTTTTCCCATGTAAAACTCCAACATCTGCGAAATCGATTCGTGCTTTTTCATTAAAACGGGATCGAGACGGATATCTTGTCCGATAAAGTGTTTGAACTCGTCGGGCGATATTTCTCCCAATCCTTTAAATCGTGTGATTTCGGGATTTCCTTTTAAGGTTTTAATTGCTTTCAGTCGTTCTTCTTCGGAATAACAATAAAAAGTTTTCTTTTTGTTTCTCACCCGGAATAAAGGTGTTTGTAAAATATAAACGTGACCTTTCCGAATTAACTCGGGGAAAAACTGCAAAAAGAAAGTAATGAGCAACAAACGAATGTGCATTCCATCCACATCGGCATCGGTTGCAATTATTACCTTGTTGTAGCGCAAGTCTTCCAAACTTTCTTCGATGTTTAAAGCCGCCTGCAATAAATTAAATTCCTCGTTTTCGTAGACCACTTTTTTGGTCAGCCCAAAAGTATTCAGTGGTTTTCCTTTTAAACTGAAAACGGCCTGTGTATTTACATCGCGCGATTTTGTGATCGATCCGCTTGCCGAATCTCCCTCGGTAATAAAAATGCTCGATTCATCTTTCCGTTCATGCGTACTGTTAAAATGAACCCGACAGTCGCGTAATTTTTTGTTGTGAAGATTCGCCTTTTTCGCTCGTTGTTTTGCCAATTTTTTAATTCCTGAAATGGCTTTTCTTTCACGTTCCGATTCGGTTATTCTTCGTAAAAGCACCTCGGCAGAATCGGGATTTTTATGTAAATAATTGTTTAATTCGGTTTGAAGGAAATTGCCAACATGTGCACGAACCGAAGGTCCGTCGGGACCAATGTCTTTTGAACCCAGTTTTGTTTTTGTTTGCGATTCGAATACCGGCTCTTCCACTTTTATACTAATTGCCGCAACAATCGATGCACGAATATCGGAAGCATCGAAATCCTTTTTGTAAAAATCGCGGATGGTTTTTACCAACACCTCGCGAAATGCCTGAAGGTGCGTTCCTCCTTGTGTTGTGTGTTGTCCGTTCACAAACGAGTAATAATCTTCGCCGTATTGATTGCCATGTGTTATAGCAACTTCAATGTCCTCGCCACTCAAATGAATAATTGGATATATCGGCTTGTGATCCATATTTTCTTCGAGCAAATCGCGCAGTCCGTGTTTCGAGATGTACTTTTCGCCGTTAAATTCGATAACTAACCCGGCATTCAGGAAAGTATAATTTTTGAGCATGTTCACCACATAATCGTTGATGTAGTGATATTTTTTAAAAACCGTCTGGTCGGGGATAAAACTTACAATTGTTCCGTTTTCTTCGTCAAGTCCCTTGTAATTTTTTTCATCGGTTTTAACTCCTTGCCTAAAAAACACTTCTTTCGCTAAACCTTCGCGTATGGCTTTTATCGAAAAATCGATTGAGAGAGCATTTACGGCTTTGATACCTACCCCATTTAATCCCACCGATTTTTTAAATACTTTTGAATCGTATTTTGCGCCGGTGTTCATTTTACTTGCAACATCCACCAATTTCCCTAACGGAATTCCACGTCCATAATCCCGAATAAAAACCCGGTCTTGATCAATGTTTACCGTTATTTTTTTTCCGAAACCCATCATAAATTCATCAATGGAATTATCGAGTGCTTCTTTTAGTAACACATAAATACCGTCGTCGGCCGCCGATCCGTCACCAAGTTTTCCAATGTACATGCCTGGGCGCTTCCGGATGTGTTCTTGCCAATCTAACGTTCTAATTGTTCCTTCGTCGTACTTTGGAGTCATAATCTCTGCAATTTGTGACAAATATAACTAAACAAGCGTGAAACCAGCTAGTTCAACCCCAACAGTAACTAACAAAATACAGTTGAAAAATATTGGATAAAGCTGTGGGCAAAAATTTTAAAAAATCAGAATAACTCCGTCATAGTGGGTCTTTGATTAAATAATCCCCATTTTTTTCATCAAAAAAGTGGCATTCATTGTTTTTGTGGCTCCATCAGAAAGTAAATAATCGAAAACCAAGTCGTCGTTTTCAATTTTTATTTCGAAACATTTATTATATACCTGCTGTGGAAATTCTTCTTCCATTTCACTGAGTTTCAGATCGTGGGTTGCAATCAAAGAAACCGCTTCGAGCTGAACGAGCTTTCGTATCAATTCGCGCGAACCATTTAATTTATCAATCGAATTGGTGCCTTTTAACATCTCATCGAGAATGACAAAAATTCGCTCGCCCTTTTCCAACCGGTCCAGAACACCCTTTATTCTTTTGAGCTCGGCAAAAAAGTACGATTCGTCTTTGAGCAAGGAATCGGTTGTGCGCATATTTGTGTAGAGGTCGATCGGCGTTAAAATCATTTTTTCGGCACAAACCGGTGCTCCTGTTCTGCCCAAAATCAGGTTCACTCCAAGCGTTCGTAAAAAAGTACTTTTACCGGCCATGTTTGCACCGGTAACAATTACTACTTTCGACCAGCCAGCGATTTCGATGTCGTTACAGATTCGTTTTTTGGCCTTTAAAAGCGGATGCCCCATCTGCTGCGTACGAAATAGAAAACCACCTTCATGAATTTCAGGAAAAATAAAGTCACTTTGGTTGTTGGCATAATTCGCTAAACTTACGAGTGCATCTATTTCGGCAACCACATTTAACCAATCGGCCAGTTTATTGTGGTTTTTGCGATGCCAGTTCCACAATTTGTACACACAGCGAATGTCCCACAACAGAAAAGAATTCAATACAATTCCAACCAAAATATTCTGGCGGTATTCCAGCTCTTTCACCAAACTTTTTAGCTGTTTGAATACCCGGCTTGCCGACTCGGGTCTTTTCACCTTTTTTTGTAGTTCGTTTAAATATTTGGATTGAAATTCTCTTTTTTCGACAAATTCAAGCAACTGCATGTATTTTGCCAGCAAGTCAGATTTTCGTCCGAAATAATTAAAATACTGAGTGATCCGTTGCCAGAAAAAATACATCAACCCCCACTGCAGCAACACAAAAAAAGTAAGATACAAATTAGAATACCCCAACACGGCAGGTATTGCAGCAAGAATAGTAAGCAAGGGCACCAAACCGATCAACCACTTTATTTTCGTTGCATTTTTTAATTTCAGATCCAATTCCGACCACGATTTTATTTCGTCGTTTAAGGCTTTTGTTTCGGCAAATAAATTTCCGTTTGCCAAAAAATGTAAACGCCAATTTGGAATGACAGAAAGTTCCTCGATCGCCGTTTGTCTTTTTTCAATTTCTTCCTTTTCAAAAGGAGGTTTTATTAACCAACCGGCCAGTTTTTGCCCGCCCCCAACTGTCGACGTTCTATTCAAATATTGATACAGCGAACCTTCTCCAAATAAATCGAGATCGTAGGAAAAAAAGTGTTCGGTATTTAAAAACTCAGTTCCGTTTTTAAAATGCGAAAACGAATGTTTTAACGCCAGCAACTCGTTTTCGACCAGTTTTTTCAGCGCAATAAATTTGCGCTTTTTTTTATCCAGTTGAATGTTCTTTTTTATCAGAAAGAAAAACAATATCAGCGCAGAAAACGACAAAAAAAATGTCGACCAGTTTTTTAAACCAAAAACAAATAAAGGAATAAAGATGAATACAAATGCAAAAAACCGATACCAGGCAAAACGTTTTAATTTTTGTGTTACCGATTTTAATTCAACAGCATATTTTTCGAGTTTTTGCGAATAAAACTTAACGGCCGAATTCTCCATTACAAATAATTATAATGATGAAGAACATAGGTCATTATCGTAAACGAGAGCACAATAACACCAAAAACAAGGTAAACTGTCTGAACCTGATTCATCGATAAACTTGTTTTTTCGATTTTTGGAGAACGCGCAATAAAAAAGTGACTTTCGATAAACATCATTAGTTTATACATAAAATAAGCAATCGCCCAGCCAAGAATTGCGCCACCCAAAACATCGAGCGGATAATGAACGCCTGCATAAATTCGCGAATACGAAATCACCAGCGCCCAAAAAAACATTAACAGAAAATAATTGCGGTTTTTAAAGATCCGCGATGTAAAAACAAAAATTGCAAACATGTTTGTGGCATGCGACGAAACAAAACCGTGCAATCCCCCTTTTCGGAAAACATTATGCACCAAATGTTCGATAGACGGTTCGTGCACCGGACGTAAACGCTGCACCGATTCTTTGATCAAAACCGATATCTGATCGCTTGCAGCTACGGTCAGTCCCAAAAAAATCAGGATCAGAATTCCTTTGCTTTTATAGTTTTTTACAAAAAAGAAAATGAAGGTCAGATACAAGGGAATCCACGTTTCTTTGCGTGTAATCATCAACATGATTGTATCCATGAAATCGTTGTAAAAGCTGTTCAGAAATAGAAACAACTCTTTATCCAATTCCAGTATATTTTGCAACCACTCCATTTATGAATTCAGAATTTCCCAGATTTTATCTTTTAACTGCTGAATATTTAATCCGGTAACCGACGAGAAAAATAAATGTGGAATTCCTTTTAACTCCGAACTTATTTCTGCCATTAATTCTTCGTCGAGCATGTCGGATTTGCTGATTCCCAAAAAGCGTTGTTTGTCGAGTAATTCGGGATTGTACTTTTCAAGTTCATTCATCAGAATTTTATATTCTTTTAAATGATCTTTACTGTCGGCAGGCACCATAAACAACAACATCGAATTTCGCTCGATGTGCCGTAAAAACCTCAATCCAAGACCTTTACCTTCGTGAGCACCTTCGATAATTCCCGGAATATCGGCCATTACAAACGAGCGTTGCTCGCGGTGACCAACTATTCCTAAGTTAGGAACAAGTGTAGTAAAATGATACTCTGCAATTTTTGGTTTTGCTGCCGAAACCACCGATAAGAGTGTCGATTTTCCGGCACTTGGAAATCCTACCAAACCAACATCGGCTAACACTTTTAACTCTAAAATTTTCCAGCCCTGCACACCTTCTTCTCCGGGCTGTGCATAACGTGGCGTTTGATTGGTCGACGTTTTAAAATGGTCGTTTCCCCAACCACCCTTTCCACCTTTTACAAGAATTTGCTTTTCGCCGTGTTCGGTAATTTCAAAGAGTACTTCGCCCGATTCGGCGTCTTTTGCAATGGTTCCGAGTGGCACTTCAATGTATACATCTTCGCCATCGGCGCCCGAACTTCTTTGTTTTCCACCCGGATCGCCATGACCTGCTTTTATGTGTTTCCGAAATTTCAGGTGCAGGAGTGTCCACATTTGTTGGTTCCCAATAATGATAACATCGCCTCCACGACCTCCGTCGCCTCCATCCGGACCACCAAATTCAACATACTTTTCTCTTCGCATATGATGCGAACCTGCCCCGCCATTTCCCGACTGGCAATGAATTTTTACGTAATCAACAAAATTTGATTCTGCCATAATTTTTCTGCTTATCCAAACACCCACTTACTCATTCCTGCTAAACAGAAATTAATCCTCAATATAAAATAAGATTCCCACAGTTGTGGAAATCATCTATAATTTTTCAACAACCTCTTGCAATCGACTTGCAATATCATCGATGCTTCCCATTCCGTTTATACCGAAATGTTTATTCTGATGTTTATAATATTCAATAAGAGGTAAGGTTTTTTCGTTATAAACATTAATTCGGTTTTCAATGACTGACTGATCCTGATCGTCAGCGCGACCCGATACTTTACCCCGACTTAAAAGTCTGTTTATTAATTCTTGCTTTTCAACTTCCAAACTCAGCATACCCAAAATAGGTGTCTCATTTTCATTAAGCAATTCATCCAAAGCTTTTGCCTGATCAACTGTTCGCGGAAATCCATCAAAAATAAAACCTTTCGATTTTACATTGCTATCCAACTTACTTTTAATCATTCCAATTACCACTTCGTCAGGCACTAATTCACCCTTTTCCATGTAATTATTTGCTTCCAGTCCCAGTTGCGTTCCACCTTTTATTTCACTACGCAACAATTCTCCGGTTGACAAATGATCGAGTCCAAAAGATTTAATAAGAAATTTTGCCTGTGTTCCTTTCCCAGCTCCGGGAGGGCCAAATAAAACGAGATTTAACATTCTGATTTTTGATTTTAATCGTTAATAACTGAGTAAATATCTATTAAATTACGACCATAACCATCGTAATCTAAACCGTAACCAACTATAAAATCGTTTGGAATCTCCAAACCAACATAATCCAGTTCTACCTCTTTTTGCAACGCATCTGGCTTTAAAAGCAAGGTTGCTATCATCACCTCTTTCGGATTCATCTTTTTTAATTGTTCCTCGATATTATTGATTGTAATTCCGGTATCAACAATATCTTCCAAAACAACCACTGTTCTTCCCTTTATTTCTTCATTTAAACCAATCAACTGTTTTACTTTTCCGGAGGTTTGATCGCCTTCGTACGAAGCAAGTTTTACAAACGAAATCTCTGTTTCAACCAGATCGATTCGTTTAAAAAGCTCAGCAGCAAACATAAACGAGCCATTCAGGATACAAAGAAACAATGGGTTTTTATCGGCCAAATCGACATTCATTTTATCGGCCATTTCTTCAACAACCGAACAAATTTTTTCGTGAGGAATATAAAGTTTAAAGGTTTTATCGTGTACTTTAACTTGTTTCATTTTTAATACTTAATTTGATTTTTATAAGTTCCTAATTTGCTGTAATTTTGCCTTCGGAAAATAAAAGCTACAAAGTAAGAAAACAATTCGGTTAACTAAAAATATAAGTTGCAAAACATACGACTCCAGTTATCTGAAATAACAATTTGAGAACAAAAAAAACAGTTGTCACTTTTTTTATTGAGAATTATTAATCCAACAAAAAAATAAGAGAAATGAGTCCGAAAGTAAGTATTATTATGGGCAGCACTTCCGATCTGGATGTGATGGCTAAGGCAGCAAAACTATTGGAAGATTTTGAAATACCTTTTGAAATGAATGCTTTGTCAGCACATCGAACACCCGAAGCGGTTGAAATTTTTGCAAAAGGTGCAAAAGACAAGGGAATAAAAGTGATAATTGCCGGAGCAGGAATGGCAGCACACTTACCCGGAGTAATTGCAGCAATGACACCACTGCCGGTAATCGGAGTGCCGATTAATGCCAGTCTTTCGGGTTTCGATTCGATCTTGGCAATTTTACAAATGCCTCCGGGAATTCCGGTTGCAACGGTTGCCGTTAACGGAGCGCTAAACGCAGCAATTCTTGCCGTACAAATGATGGCCACTGGCGACGAGGTTTTAATGCAAAAACTGGTCGATTACAAAGAAAGTCTGAAGCAAAAAATTGTGAAAGCCAATCAGGAACTTTCTGAAGTGAAGTATAAATTCAAAACAAATTAATCAGAAAATAAAATATTTTCAGTAATTTAGAAGAGGTGTTTTTTTTGCACCTCTTTTATTTTACTTATGAAACGGCCCTTTCTCACACTTATCATCTTTTTTCTAGGCTTTCATACGTTAAATGCCCTCGAAAACTATCCGGTTGGAGCTCGTCCGCAAGCACTGTCCAATGCTTTTATTTCTATTTCCGACATCTGGAGCACTTTCCATAATCAAGCCGGACTTTCAGGAATCGACCAATTCTCTGCAGGCATTTTTTACGAATCGCGTTTTATGATCAACGAATTATCGCTTACTGCCGGAAGTTTGGTAATTCCGGTAAAAACCGCAGTTTTTGGTTTTAGTTTTTATCAGTTTGGAGAAGGCACTTTTAAAGAAAACAAACTGGGCCTGGCCTTTGCAAAACAGCTGAGTAAATATTTCAATCTTGGTATTCAGCTCGATTACTTTTCCAACCGATTTCCGGAGAACAATAAAAACTATGGTTTTGCCACTTTCGAAGCCGGTATGATTTATTCGCCCAACAAAAAACTATTTTTCGGCGGACACGTTTTTAATGCCATTTCGAACGGGATAGCAACTCCGGAAGGCAAAATAAAAGCGCCTATCATTTTTCGGGTTGGTGCTCATTATCAGTTCGACCAAATGGTTTTAATATCGCTTGAAACACAAAAAGACTTTAACAATCCATTGATTGTAAAAACAGGAATTGAATTTTTGCCGGTTAAAAACCTGGCACTTCGTTTCGGGGTTTCAGGAAAAACCCTGAATTACACCGCCGGAATTGGTTTTGCTTTTCGGAAAATTACCACCGACATCAGTTTTAGTTATCATGGAAACCTCGGAATTACACCCGCAATTTCGCTTCAATTTAATTTGTGATGAGAAAAAATTGCTTACATATTATCTTGTTGTTACCTGTGTTTTTCCCATTAATCGTTTTTGCGCAGGAAAGCAATTCCGATAAAATAATTGAATCGATAATTGAAAGCCATTTGAGTAATCTGGATGAAGGAACAGATGTTGGATTAATTATCGAAGATCTCGAAGAGCTTGCTGAGAATCCAATAAACATTAACTCCACCAACGAATCGCAACTTTCGAGAATTTATTTTTTAGACGACATTCAAATCAGTAAATTTTTAAAATACATCGAAGAATTTGGCCCGGCCTATTCCATCTATGAGCTAAATACCATCGATGGATTTACGCCTCAATTGTTAAACAAAATCGAGCCATTTATCTGGTTTGGCCCGACTGACGAAAAACCCGAAAAATTATCGGATGCATTAAAATATGCCAATCATCAATTTTTAATTCGTAGTTTGGGAACCGTGCAAAAACCAGCAGGTTATTTACCAAACGAAGAAGATGCGAAAGCGTACGAAGGCAATCAATTCAGGTATTACGCACGTTATCGTGTGAAAGCAAACCAACGGTTTTCGGCAGGAATTACCGCAGAAAAAGATCCGGGAGAATCATTTCTTGCTGGTTCAAATAAAACCGGATTCGATTTTTATTCCGGTCATTTAAGTTTTAAGGTGAACTCTACCATCGAAAATATTACGCTTGGCGATTTTATTGTTCGCTCGGGGCAAGGTCTGGTTTTATGGCAGGAGTACGCTTTTGGGAAATCGGAGAATGTACTGGAAATTTCAAAAACCAACCATGGAGTTCGTCCTTTTACTTCGGTGGAAGAAAACCTGTTTTTTCGGGGACTTGCCGGTACTTTCAAATTTGGAAGCGGAAGAATATCGGTTTTTTATTCGCAAAAAAAAGTAGATGCGAATGTAATCTCTGGCGATACAATTAATCCCTTTTTCACAAGCCTTCAAACCACTGGTTACCACCGAACACAAAACGAGATTGACGATAAAAATGCGGTACAAGACAAAAATGCCGGAGCAATTTTTAGCTGGAATTTCGATTACCTGAAAGTAGGGGCAACTTTTTCGTACGAACAATTTAACTTACCGTTTATTCGAAGTTCGCAATTGTATAATCAGTTCCGGTTTCGTGGAAGCGAAAATTTTACATCGGGTTTTGATTATATTTATAACAAAGGCAGGTATCAGTTTTTTGGAGAAGCTGCTATCTCAAAATCAAAGGGGAAAGCATTTTTACAGGGAGCAGTTATTCAACTCAACGAACAGCTGAGTTTCTCTGCACTTTTTCGCCATTTCGAAAAAAACTATCATGCTTACTGGTCGAATACATTTACCGAAGGCGGCAACACCAACAACGAATCGGGATTGTTTTTTGGTGCACAAATTCTTCCATTCAAATATATTTCGGTTTCTGCGTATTCCGATTATTACAAGGCAAACTGGATCGATTATTCCACAGCCGCTCCAGCTGACGGATGGGATGTTTTAGCACAGGCAAATTTTACATTCCCCGGAAAATTCGAGTTTTATGTTCGCTATAAAAACGAAGAAAAAGAACAAAAATTTATTAAAAACGAAAGGTATGTAAACAGCCCCAAGCGCTTGCAAAAACTGCGGTTTCACCTTCAATACAATTCTTCGGAAAACCTGACTTTTAAAACAAGAATCGAACATGCATTGTACAAAGGACTAGAAAAAGAAAATGGTGTTGTAATTTTTCAGGATGTACAATTCAATCCCGATAAAATTCCGTTTTCTCTTTCTGCACGGCTGGCTTGGTTTAACACCGAGAGTTACAACTCCAGAATTTATGCATACGAAAACGATTTACTATACACTTTTTCGATTCCGGCCTATTACGGAAAAGGATTTCGTACTTATCTGAACCTGAAATATAAAATTACGGGCAAAATCGACTTCTGGTTTAAAATTGCCAATACCACCTGGACCGACCGAGAAACGGTTGGTTCGGGATTCAATAAAATAGATGGAAATAACAAAACAGAGTTAAAGTTCCAATTGAGGTTGAAAATCTGAAATTGAATCCTTTACTTTGTCCCGTCACTAAGAAAGTAAAATGCCACAGAATAATTTCGACGAAATTCGACCTTACACCGACAAAGAAGTAAGGTCGAAAATAAAACTCATGATGCGAGACCGGGCTTTTAGCGAGGTTTTATTGCATGTTTTTAAAGTAAAACCAAAAGTCCAGATGGTGAAATTGCAGCTTCGGATGATTCGTAGCATTCGGCAATTTCAGGGAACATTTATTTACGATTTACTGCGTTGGATTATCAACAACACTTCGAATGGCCTGACCTGCAAAGGGATTGAAAAACTTGACAAGGATAAATCCTACCTTTTTATTTCTAATCACCGCGACATTATTCTGGATGCCGGATTTTTGAACTATCTTATTTTTTCAAAGGGAATGAACACCACACAAATTGCAATTGGCGACAATTTGTTACTTTATCCCTGGATCGAACATGCCGTAAAATTAAACCGGGCATTTATTATTAAACGTGGTTTGCCGCCGCGTGAATTAATGCGGGCATCAAAAACGGTTTCTGAATACATTCGCAAATCGCTTACCGAAGACGGCATTTCGAGCTGGATTGCACAACGCGAAGGTCGGACAAAAGACGGAGATGACAAAACGCAGCCCAGTGTGATAAAAATGCTGAATCTCAGCAATAAAAAAAGTCTGTCGGAAGGAATTAACGAATTAAATATTGTGCCGGTTGCCATCTCGTACGAAATTGAACCCTGCGGTCTGGCTAAAATGAAAGAGCTCATAAAAAAGGAACATTACGGGCAACTAAAAACAAATAAAGACGATTTAAAAAGTATGTCGATGGGGATGTTTAATCCAAAAGGCAGAATTCGTTTTCATTTTAATGACCCGATTCAGATAAATTTCGAAACAGCACAAAACAAAGCAGAAGAAAACAAACAGATTGAAGAAATCTGCGAATTGATCGATGAAAGTATTTACAAAACATTTAAACTCTGGCCCAATAATTTTATCGCCTACGATTTGCTGATGCAAGAACATCGTTTTAAAAATAAATACACACACAACGAAGAGAAAAAATTCTTAACGATGATCGAACAAGCGATGATTCACATCGATTATCCGATAACAGATATTAAAGAGCGGTTTTTAAAACTCTATGCCAACCCGGTTATCAATTATTTAAAAACACAGGAAAAATAATGCAGACCATCATTTGGGATTGGAATGGCACATTATTAAACGACCTCGATTTTTGTATCGCAACCATCAATCGTTTATTGAGCAAAAGAAATCTGCC
>JBNKOT010000221.1:0-2716 GCA_050294855.1 Draconibacterium sp.
TATTTCGGGTATTGTTCTTACCGGCGGAATTGTTCTCGAAAAACCAATTTTAAAATTAATTGAAGGACTGCCGGATGTTTTACCAATTATTGTTGTCGACGACGTAACTTTTGTGGCAGCCAATAAAATAGGAAACGTAAAACCGAAAACACGCCCCGGCGACATTCGAAAAATCGAATTAAGCATTGCTACTTTTGAAAAGCATGTAAACACTCAATTTTTAGTGAATAAATACCGGAGATTCAAAACCGATGTTATGACTCCGCGGATGTTTCAGTATCAATTGGTTTCAAAAGCTAAATCGGCAAAAAAACACATTGTATTACCCGAAGGAACTGATGCAAGAATTTTGGAAGCTGCCATTCATTTGGTTGAACAGGATGTGGTGGAAATTACACTTTTGGGAAAAAGAGAAGATATTTTAGCCAAAGCATCGCGCAGCGGAATTAGCATCAACGAAAACATTATACATCTTGTTGATCCAGCCACTTCTGAATATTACGAAGATTACTGGCGGACGTATTATGAATTGCGGAAGCATAAAAATATTCCGGAAGATTTGGCGCAGGATACCTTACTCGATGTTTCGTATTTTGGAACCATGATGGTTTACAAAGGACACGCAGACGGAATGGTTTCGGGTGCAACGCACACAACCGCTCATACAATAATACCTGCGTTGCAGTTTATAAAAACGCATCCGGGCGTATCAACAGTTTCTTCGGTATTTTTTATGTGCCTCGACGATCATGTTTCTGTTTTTGGTGATTGTGCAGTTAACATCAATCCCAACGCAGACCAGCTGGCAGAAATCGCACTCTCATCAGCCGAATCGGCAAAAGCTTTTGGTATCGATCCGAAAGTAGCGTTGTTGTCGTACTCATCAGGAACTTCGGGTAGTGGAGTCGAAGTGGAGAAAGTAAAAGCAGCGACACAAAAAGCAATTGCACTGCGTCCTGATTTAAAAATTGAAGGACCAATTCAGTACGATGCAGCGGTTGATCCGGTGGTGGGGAAAAGTAAAATGCCAAATTCAAAAGTTGCCGGTCGTGCCAATGTTTTGGTATTTCCCGATTTGAATACCGGAAACAATACCTACAAAGCCGTTCAGCGCGAAACAGGAGCCGTTGCAATCGGTCCAATGTTGCAGGGATTAAAAAAACCAGTTAACGATTTGAGCAGAGGTTGTACAGTTGACGATATTTTTAACACCGTGGTTATTACAGCAATTCAGGCACAGGAACAAGTGTTATAGTCATTCAGAAAGGATTTTAAAAGCATGAATATTTTAGTAGTAAATGCTGGTAGCTCTTCCATTAAATATCAGTTAATTGATATGAATACAGAGTTGCCATTGTCGAGTGGTATTGTCGAGCGGATTGGCCTGGAAAAAGGCGAGATTACGCATAAAACCTTTATCAATAGCGAGGAAAAGAAAACAAAGGAAACTTTTTACATTCCGAACCACAATGTTGGTTTAAAAAGAGTTGCCGAACTGTTAACCGATAAAAAGATTGGTGTAATTTCAGATCCTTCAGAAATTAAAGCAGTGGGTCACCGTTTGGTTCATGGTGGAGAAGCATTTACTCAAACGGTGGTTATTACCGACGAAGTTAAAGCGAAAGTAAAAGAGTTGTTTCCCTTAGCACCTTTACACAATCCAGCAAATTTAACCGGTGTTGAAGTGGCAGAACAGGTTTTTCCTGACGCCGTTCAGATTGCTGTTTTCGATACAGCTTTTCATCAAACAATACCGGAAGTTGCGTACCGATATGCAATTCCAAACCAGCTGTACAAAGAAATGGGAATCCGGAAATACGGTTTCCATGGAACATCGCATAAATATGTTTCCGAAAAAGCAATCGAATATTTGGATAAAAAAGATGCAAAACTGGTGACCATTCATCTTGGAAATGGTGCATCGATGGCAGCAGTTCAGGGAGGAGTTTGTATGGATACAAGTATGGGACTTGGACCATTGAGCGGACTAATTATGGGAACCCGTTCGGGAGATATCGATCCGTCGATCCTTTTTTATTTGGTTGATCAGAAAGGATATTCTTTCGATGAAGTTTCAAAAGTGTTGAACAAAGAAAGTGGAGTACAAGGACTGACCGGCGATACCGACATGCGTGATGTGGAAGATCGTTATACCAAAGGAGACGAGGAAGCAGTTCTAGCCTATAAAATGTACGCATACCGCATTAAACAATTCATCGGAAATTATACCGCTGCCATGAATGGTTTAGACGCAATTGTGTTTACTGCTGGAATTGGCGAAAACGATACAATTGTTCGCTCGCTGGTTTGCGAAAATATGGAGTATTTTGGTGTCGAACTCGATGAGGGGAAAAATAAAATTCGTTCGAAAACAGTACGTGAAATCAACAAAGCAGGAGCAAAAACAAAAGTACTTGTGATTCCTACCAACGAAGAACTGGAGATTGCCAGACAAACTTTTGAATTGATAAAATAACCGAAAATATATATTTCTATTAACTGTTGTAGTTTCTATTTTATTAATTGTACCTGGTAAGTTAGTTTAATCTATTGAAATTAATAGATTTAGATAGTTCTATTCCACGAAAGAATGCAAAACAAAAAAGACGCTAAAGCCGCAAAGCTTCAGAATATTTCTTTTGTGTACTTTGCGTAAGAATTTTGCGCTCTTTGCGAGAAACGTATTTATGATTGACAATTAAATTATCTGAATTTG